>JAESPT010000186.1 GCA_016765515.1 Sneathiella sp.
CTGGATCGGTATAAATCCTTCTCCGCTCCGGTTCTGGCCTATAGTTTCAGCGATGATAACTGGGGAACCGCAAAATCTGTTGATGCGATGATGGGTGCCTACCCTAATCTGCAAAGACGTCATGTGGAACCCCAGAAAGAAGGGCTCAAAAAGCTGGGACATTTTGGCTTTTTTCGCCCCAAGTCACAGCCTCTTTGGGGGGATGCCGTTGCCTGGCTAAAAGCTTGCTGATCCGCTGACACTTCCCACAAAAAAGGCTGCCCGGTTGGATCCGGACAGCCTTTCATTTAGTGTATCACAGCGAGATTAGACCAGTTCAGACAGAGCCTTGGCAGAATAATCCTGCAACTCATCCATCCGGCCTTCTTTGACCTTAGTTGGCCAATTGGCATCCTGTATCAACGCCCGGCCCACAGCGACAAGATCAAACTCATCTGCATCAAGACGCTCGCCAAGATCATCGAGGCTCCGGGTTCCGGAATCCTCTCCCTTAAAGGCGGACATCATATCATTAACCAGGCCAACGCTGCCGACAGTGATGGTTGGCAGGCCGGTAATTTTCTTAACCCAACCGGCCAGATTGAGCGTGCTACCCTCAAATTCAGGCTCCCAGTACCGTCTTGTCGAGCAATGGAAAATATCAACACCGGCATCGGCGAGAGGTTTCAAAAATGCTTCCAGCTCTTCAGGATTTTGCGCTAGCTTGGCCTCATAGTCCTGCTGTTTCCATTGTGAGAAACGGAAGATAATCGGATATTCTTCACCAACTGCCGCGCGGATCGCTTTGACAATTTCAGCCGCAAAATTCGTCCGAAGAACCATATCACCGCCATATTGATCGTCCCGGCGGTTCATCTGCTCCCAGAAGAACTGGTCAATCAGATATCCATGGGCGCCGTGAACTTCCACGCCGTCAAATCCAATTTTCTGTGCTGCAGCAGCAGCGTCCGCATAGGCTTTAACCAAGGCACCCACTTCAGCTTCGGTCAACGGTTCTGCGATTTTCTTCTCATTATGCAGGATGCCGGAAGGACTTGCATTTGGTAGCTCCGGATTTGGCGCTTCCTTGGCCCGGCGCGCCATACCCACATGCCAAATTTGCGGCATGATTTTACCGCCGGCCTCATGGACAGCATCCACAACATCTTTCCAACCCGCGAGCGCCGCTTCACCGTGAAAATGCGGTACATTTGGATGGGGGGAGGCAACAGGATCGTTTACCGTTGTACCTTCCGTGATGATCAGACTGGTCCCGCCTTCAACACGGCGGCGATAGTATTCAGCAACATTCTGACCGGGGACACCATCCGGTGAGAAAAACCGGGTCATGGGTGCCATAACTACACGGTTCTTGAGGGTCAGTTTGTCGGATTTGTATTCCGTAAAAAGTTTGTCGAGTTTATTGGACACGTTGTCTTCCATTCTTATTTCTTTGCCGTCTTATCGGGCATTAGTGTGTGTATCGATTGTGTCAGCATATATTTTTTCAAAAGGTAATCTACAAGCATCCAACGCAAAATAATCATTTATCGACTTACCAATTGGTAACCGACCAATTTGGCAGTATGCCTAGCGCTGCACCGTAATTGTTTCAAGCCCAACAAATATCACCAAACTAGATCAGAAAACATACTCTGGAAGATAAAGACAACATCCTCGACGTGAACGGCATCACCCCACCAGAGTTTAAGCGTCAAAGTCGGTGAAGATACAAGAGCCCTCCCAGCACGCTTTAGACCGATGCAATTGGAAGCGCTCAATTTATAATTTTTCGCACTACCTGGTTAATTATAAATTATTATATTATCGCATAAGGTATGTTTTGGTAAAAGAAGAGGAAGACAGAACAAAGCATTGCAGAGACTACAAAAAAAGAGGAAAAATATGGGCACGGAAGAACCGATGATACTTTATGATCGTGTTCGTGAAGGGTTCATTTCCGATGGGATCCGATAGGTGTTGCTGCCCATTCTAAGGAAATGAGGGAATATGATGGTTATATTTCTGGCCTTTGCAAGCTTGTGGCAAAAAGGGCAAGTCACGAAAAAAATTTCGAATATTTATGGGACATAGAAACAAACACTATCGGGTTGACAGGTAACAAGCGCTCTACAGAGGAGTTTTCCATTTGGCTCTATAATTTGGTTGAGTTTGATTGAGGTAAACATGGCAGATAACGAATTGGAAAAAAGAGCGAATGAACTGCTGAAAGGTAAGACTGTTGAGAAAATAATGCTGAGGGGTAAAGAAGAAGTAATGTTGGTATTCCAAGATGGAACGACGCTGTACGTAAATATTGATGAAAATTGCTTGGATCTTTCCATTACCGGACCATGAAGCTAGATGCGTTGATCAAAAAAAACTCAACACCAACGATCTCCCGCTGGCCTCCCCAATACAGTGAAGCTGATCAGCAATGATACTGAGGAGATCACCTACGTCCACGCTGATCATCCGGACAGTCCACGTTATCATCCGACAAATTCAAATGGTATAAATTAAGACCATATCACTGGCACTAAACATTCCAGTCAGATTGCGAGGAAAAATGGCGAAGCAAGTATGGATTGGGCTCTTTGGTTTGACTATACCGGAAAAAAATGAAGTATTGGAAGGTTGTGACTATGCATATGTCAACGCACTTTCTGTTGCAATAAGTAAAGAAGAATTTATTTCTAAGGTTAAGCTATCATGCCAAAAACTCCAATTTTTGGTGGATGAAATTGAAGATGTTGAGCCATTTTCACAGCGTATTAAAAACTATAAAACCAATGCAGACATGTATCAGTTAGCTGAACAAGCGAAGTCCAAAAATGAAGTTATGTTTGGGACATTCCATGGTTCAGAGGGCTAATAAATTGAAATACTAAATTTTAAGTATCTATTTATTGTCAAATTTAAACAACCCAAACTGGAGTTCGTCCTTTGAATAAAATTACAAAGAAAGATGAAACAGAATTGCTTCGTTCATTCAAAATGAAAGGGGTAGGCAATGGTCAAGAATTGATCATATACAAACAATTTTGTCTTAACTTTATCAAAGCGTGCAAACAAGCGGAGTTGGCAATTATTGGAATTGACGGATTTTACATACTAAATGACGGAAGTATAAGACCAAATTTGGACGAGATAGCGGACTTTTCTGATGTCGAAGCAAAGAAATTTGTAGATTTCACCGAAACGTGTAACAGCGCAGCAGTGAAGTTTATTCGACACATGCTAGCGACAGGAAAAAGTGATGGATATTGCTTTACGCTAACAAATGTGGAGAGTTAATTTTAATAGTCTTACTGCCATTTCTAAGCGCCGACAATTTCAATAACAGACAACTATCCAGGCATCCAGTAGAAGATATAGATATGGGATACGCCTTATCATCACACCTCATTCCCAAACACTTTTTACATCATTTCACACCTCTTGACATCGTAGGACGATTGTCCTATTTTCATTTTTAGGACAACCATCCTAATTATAGCATTCAACCCTGATCGAGGTTTTCATGAGTAGCAAGGCAACACGGGATCATATTATTGAAGCGGCGGATCGGTTGTTTTATCAGCAGGGGTTTGAACATACGTCCTTCTCGGACATTGCAGAGGACGTTCAGATTTCTCGTGGTAATTTTTACTATCACTTCAAAACCAAGGACGACATTCTAGAGACGGTGATCGAAGCCCGTCTCAGCGACAGGCAAGTGATGCTGGATCAATGGGAACGGGACGGACAAACCCCGGAGGATCGCATCCGAAGTTTTATCCATATCCTGATCAATAACCGGGCCGATATTGAAAAGTACGGCTGCCCGATTGGTACCTTAGCCGCCGAACTTGCCAAGCTTGATCACGCGTCGCAGGGGGGCGCGACGGGCCTGTTCACCCTGTTTCGACACTGGCTGCGCCAGCAATTTATCCAAATGGGCCGCAGCGCCGACGCGGATGAGTTAGCCATGCATCTGCTCGCCCGCAGTCAAGGTGTCGCCGCGCTGGCGAATAGTTTTAAAGACGAAAAATTTATTCGCCGGGAAGTGGAAGACATGTGTGACTGGTTGAAAACTTGCACGCAGAACCCCTCATAAAACAAATCTTCAAGACAATAAGACTTAAGGACATAAGCAACATGTTTACGGTAACTCTCAGATTTTCGGACAACAAAGCGCATGCGGGACACCTCATGGACGGCCATAAAGAATGGATCGCCCAAGGATTTGAGGACGGTGTCTTTCTGGTTGTTGGCAGCCTGCAACCCAATTTAGGGGGCGCGATTATCGCCCATAACACATCGCTTGTCGATCTTCAGAGTCGGGTGAAGGATGATCCCTTTGTGGCAGAAAATGTTGTTGTTGCAGAAGTCCTGGAAATCACTCCAGCCAGAACCGATGAACGACTGAGTTTTCTTCTGGACTGAATGACACGCCCTTTTTTCATGCAAGGCTAGATATATGAGCTCAACAAACGCCTATCCCGATGGTCAACCCCGCTGTCGCTGGTGCGCTACAGCACCGGAATTTCTCGACTATCACGATACAGAGTGGGGGTTTCCGGTCCATAGTGATCACCAACTGTTTGAAAAATTGACGCTGGAAAGTTTTCAAT
Source organism: Sneathiella sp. (assembly GCA_016765515.1). Lineage (GTDB taxonomy): Bacteria > Pseudomonadota > Alphaproteobacteria > Sneathiellales > Sneathiellaceae > Sneathiella. The sequence continues at coordinate 4,596 of JAESPT010000186.1, forward strand.
CCGGATTGAGCTGGCGGACAATTCTCAACAAGCGGGATAACTTTCGCGCTGCCTTTGATCATTTTGATTTCGACCGAATTGCGGCTTTTTCCCAGGCCGATGTCGATCGTTTACTTGTTAATGAAGGTAACATCCGCCATCGCGGCAAGATTGAGGCCACCATCAACAATGCAGCAAGAGCTCAGGAACTTGTCGAACAGGAAGGCTCCCTCGCCGCTTTCTTCTGGCGGTATGAGCCTGACGGGACGGAAAATACAAAGCCGCAGACGGCCTCAACCTCCGCGGTCTCAATCGCCCTCTCCAAGGACCTGAAAAAACGGGGCTGGAAATTCGTCGGTCCAACAACAGTCTATGCTTTTATGCAGGCCTTGGGGTTGATCAATGATCATGTCGAGGACTGCGTGATCAGAGCGAAAGTTGAGCGTGCTCGGGAGACTTTCAAGCGGCCGGGACGCTGACATCCAATTACAGCAATTCCCGCACTCGTTCTTTAAGCGGTGGCAGAACCTCGCGTTCAAACCAGTCATTGCGTTTTAACCAGATATTATTGCGCGGACTGGGATGAGGCAGAACGATCCTGGACGGCCAGTATTCCTGCCAGGCGCGAACTGTCTCGGTGACCGTCTTCTTGCGGATTTTCATCAGATGCCAGTCCATGGCATATTGGCCAATAATCAGGGTAAGCGCCACATTGGACATTTCTGACATCAACTTATCCCGCCAGTGCTCTGCACATTCGGGA
>JAESPT010000187.1 GCA_016765515.1 Sneathiella sp.
CGTTCCCCAGCCACTCACTTCGTGAGTTTTTCCAAAGAGTGTTGAAATTTGGGTTTAGTGGGCTCGGTCTAGTCGGCTTGCCAAATTGGTCTACTTTCGGCCACAAGCGGACGATTAGAATTGTTGAATTGTGCGCAATTTAGACTTAGCTTTCAAAATTGCGTTCTCTTAATTCCTCACAGACACCATCTAGGCTGGGGAACATTGAACCAGCGGTAATTCCCATAAACCTTAAATCCTTCATCGCCGCCTCCCGTTCACTAGCTGATATATCAATCGCCCTAAGGTATTTAGAATTCTTTTCCTGTTCCCTTAATAGTACATATTCTTCTATATCATCGAGTATGTCATCGAGATTTGTTATAGTTGTAGCTGACTGCTGTGGGACAAGCCTCGTATTACCTACAGCGATGAATTTTGCTATGGATAGATGGGGGAACGTAGGATTTAAATTTGATATTTGGGGATAGTCTTTTTCCCATGCTTCATTGTCAAATATATAAATTCTGACATCACCATTACCTCTGTATCCAATTGGCCAATCCCGAAATGCGAAAAAAGCTGAAACGTATGGTGAATATGACCAATCTAAAAGAGGCGTTGGATAACCATGATGCTGCAAAAGATTTAAAAAAGATCCTCTCTGATTTGGAATATCTATGTCAAAATAATGAGATGTGATTGCACTAAGCCTTTGATGTAACTCTATTACATCCTTATTTAAAAATTTCCGAATTTGATAGCGACCGCGTCTGTGGAATGATGTTCGCAATCTCCAGGGTTTTTGTTGCCCTCTAAACAAATGATTGGAATCAGGTAATTTGTTAAGATAGGTTCTAAAGTCACTCCAAGAAATTTTTTCACCATCGATCGCTGATTCACTTTCGTCTGGTCGCTTTTTTAACTCGCACCTAAATTCATCGTTTGTGCCCAAAATTGCATCAATTGTTAACTTGCCATCATCTAATTTTAATTTGACTTTCGCTTTATCTGGATAAAATTCAAGGTTTGGGTATAGATCTTTTATATCATCCCAATTGCAGGGATTTCCTGTCCCTGGTTCAACAGCATAAACCTCAGCGTCTAATTCGTGTTGCTCAGATATATTTTCCGTTAACATAAAGGCAATGGTAGCAGGAAAATCTTTCTTATTCGGCGCAATATTGACTTCAATATCATAGTGATTTTGTACTTCATCTATGTTGACAATAATTTGACTAGATCCATCTCCCTGGTATGTACCAATCCATTGACCCTTCATCAATAACTCTCCCAAAACTAAAAGTTAGCTAACTGAATTAACTCATCATCCACTGTTTATCGTCCGCTTTGGGTTGTGATCTCAACCGATCATTGCAACACATTGGTTAAATCTGTCTGCTGGCGTTTCAAATTGCAATGTCTTTCTGGGGCGTTCATTTAACTGGCGAGCAATGCTATTGAGATCACAGTCGATAGTAGACATACAAACAACCATCAGCAATATATAATGAAAGGCTATACAATTATTAGCATAGTCATAACGTGTATATTTAACAGTACCAAATAAGTGGTTTTCCTGCTTTTCAGCAGCCCCGAACATTCCCCGTCCCGATTTTGTAGAAACCACACGCGCCTTCTTGATCCCCTTCTCCAGCGCGCTACTTCTAATTCATAATTCAAACGCTTCTCTAAACCCACGGGAGTATTCAATATGGGATCGTTTCAGAGACTGTTTAGATTTGCGGCATTGGCCGTCATCCTTGTACCAGCTTATGCCGCGACACTTATGGCAGCGCCGCAGATTCTAGCGGTGGCATCGACCACGCTGGATGCGAAAATGCAGTGTTTTGAGGGGCAGTGCAGCGCTGAATTGTCTTCCATCTGTCTGCAGGAGGATCGGTCAGCGCCTTACGCAATGACCGAATATTACATTCATGGCGGAAAAAAACTGATCCTTACCGGTCATCACGCTGATGGTCGTAAAACAGTGATTTCAAATCTGCCTTTAACAATCGTAGCCGCGCGGGGACAGAATGCGGTGCGTGTCAGTTTTCCTGAAAGCCTGATGCGCGCGAGTGACCTGACCATGGTCAGTCTTTCCGTGCCTGAAAATATCACGGTTATTCCTGTCGCCTCTATTCATGATGACAAACCGCAGACTGCTTTTGATATATCGCTGGCCGCCAGTACTTTACGCGTGGCCGCAACCGGGATTGTTGATAAAAACACAAAGAACAAGGCAACGGCAGAACTGGTTAATCATGCGATCAACGGGCTGCCTGTGCGCGGGCGGGCCGATCCAAAAGTTCGCGATCAGGCCAAGACGCAGTTTCTCTCCGTTGCAAGAGCCGCCAACGTTTCAACCAACGCCAGGGACCGGGCTGTCAGGATTGTCAGCACATGCCACGCAGACACAACCTTTGGCCTGCAAAACTATCGCACATGCCTGGGAAGCTGGCACGATATGCTGCTTGAGGAGTTGAACGGTAAATTCTGGGACGCTGTTAAAACCGGCAGCTAACGCTTTAAAGGAGCTAAGACGCGACTTCTTCGAATTGCCTGAGACCCCACAGCAGGGGGATGACAAAAATCCTCCCCAATTACGCCTGCCAGCCCCACATGCAGGATCTGTCCGGCAATCAATGCACGATGTCCCTATAGCAGTGGATGCAAAATTGCTGTTTCCAACCCCATGAAGAGATAAATGTATCCTCACCAACAGGTAAATTAGCGTTGACTAAATACACAATCATAAGCAATATTGATTTATAGTTATTACTACCTAAGTGAGTTTCCAAAAAACAGAGGGGGATATAACGCAATGGGAAAAAATATTCTGTGCCTGGCAGTATTTTGGCTGATGGTGATGACCGGCACCGCGCACGCCATTACATATAATGTTAATCGCACGATTGACGATGGTACCGTAATCGGCTTCATTGAAACGGACGGAACCCTTGGCTCCTTGAGCGCGGCTAACATCACGAACTGGATGTTTACTTTAACGGCTCCCACCCTGAACGGTGGTTCACCGGACGTGATTGATTACGCGACGCAGGTTCGGATAGAACTTGATGGTCCGGGTGTCGTTGCAACCGCCACTCAGATTACCTTTGATTTCTCAGTCTCATCGGCACGTCTTTTGTTTCTCGGGGGAGACCTTAACTATTGGTGCTTAGAGGCTATTGGAGCCTGTGAGAACCGCACCGGTGAACTTATTGGACAAAGCGAATTTGGTCGCATCGCTGCATTTGCAGAACGGCAAGGGCAAGTTGTTATTGCATCCATTTCTACTATCCCCCTCCCTATCGGATTACCACTCTTTGCAGGAGGTTTGAGCCTCATGGCCTTACTGGGGTGGCACAGAAAGCGAAATGCAGCCGTGACCTCTTAAAAATTCGTAGCCTCTATGTCGTTCCATTCTTTCTTGTGATAAGGGTGTTGGATCTTGTCATTAATTCAACGTTTTCCCTTCGAGCAAGGACATCATGAGAGAAAAACGCACATGGACGGATCACGAATTTAGGAGCCTTAAATTCCCGGAAAAGTCTGTAACCGACTTAGTTTTCACAGACTGCCAGTTTCGCAGCTGCAATTTTTCAGAAACTGAGCTGAAAAATTGCCGGTTTGAAAATTGTCAATTCACTGGCTGTAACCTCAGCAATTCCAAAATTATCGAGTCTCGATTTGTCGATGTGGAATTTGACGGGTGCAAGTTGATGGGAATTGACTGGACCCGTGTTTCACAGCCTTTTGACGTCTCTTTTCATCAGTGCCTGCTCGACTATGGCAATTTTGAACAACAGAATCTGGCACGGATTAAAGTTACAGAATGCTCGGCGCGCAGTCTTTATTTCAAAGAGTGCGATCTTACCCATGCAAATTTTGACGGCACTGATTTGAGAGATGCCAGTTTTGAGAATTGCAAACTTGGTCACGCTGATTTCTCGGATGCAAAAAATCTCGTTCTGGAACTGGGTGGGAATAATCTGGCTCACGCTATCCTGTCCGTTGAAACCGCCCTCACCTTGCTCAGAGAATTCCGGATTGTTGTTCGTTGAAGATAAGTCTTAAACGTTAGAAACCGCGTGATTGCAATTACTTGCGCCATGCCAAGAATTGCCCGTGTGTACTAACGCCACAAAAAACGGCCCCGAAGGGCCGTTAATGAGGTTATCCCCAAAAGAGTAGCTTATGCGTTACAACGTTTGCGCCATCCGGCGAAGCCGAAGACTGCAAGCGCTGCGCCGAACAGCGGGAAGGCCGCGGGCAGCGGTACAACACTTACTTCAAACGAACAACCAGTCATGCTCACATTATTGAAATTGATACTATCCGTCATCACTTGACCGCAACCCTGAACATTGTTCCAACCAGCTACGTTTTTCTCGCCATGACGACCATAGTCCCAGAAGGATATGCCGTTGAAAAATACATTATTAAAATTAAAGCTGTTAACACCGCTATCTGCGTCAACCAGGAACAGAACGTTATTCAGTCCCATGCCATTCGTTTGATCAACAAGAAGATTTGCCTGTGTAATATCCAGATACGCGTTTTCCTGAAGGCGGAATATAACAAAAGTGTCCGCAACACCAGAGATCGTCCAGGTGCTGTTCTGCAACAGGAATTTACTGTCACCATCGCCCAAATCAACCACATTCAGACCGGAGCCAAAAGTGCTCTTCGTATCGCTATTTATAACGTCAAACTCGAACATGCCGTCATAGGCGGGTGTCTCTGCCAAATTCCAGTAGTTAGTTGTCAGGGTTTGAGCTTCATTTTTCAGATCTGTCATGAGCGTTGAGAAGCCTCCCTGAACACCTTTGTTTTCGCCAAGGTTCGTCAGGTTTGGGCCGGGAGTTCCATGTTTGCTATCTGCATCGAGCTCTTTACCACTATCTGTACAGGTGCTGTAAAGTCCGGCACACTCTATTCCCTGTGTCCCTTGATTACCGGCTCCGGTATTTTGAGAGTAGATATGGGATTTACTGCTGGTGATAACCCCATTTGTTTCAGTGATGGCGACATCACCATCATATGTTATGCCGCTTGATGCGCGAGCACTGCCATGAATACCTGGGACATTTGGAACGCTGCCTGGCGGTGAAACTGCACCATTTGCGCCGATGGCACCAAGTTCTGAATCTGACAAATGCAGAGGATTCCCCACATTGTTTTTATCGCTGTTACTTTGGCCTGTTGCAATAACAAGGTAATCAGGCAGGTATGTTGCAGCTTGAACGGACGATATGCCAATACTGGCAAAAGCAGTACTGGCGGCAATCGCTATGCCCGCAATGACTCTGCCCGACTCTTTAATCTGAATTTTCATAACCCCTCCAGGAATGCAAGATATGGCCAAGCCATAAAACTGACCCGACGCATTTGATTGGATCACTTCAATAATGCATAAGTTTTAACATAATTTTCACACTTTTTCTCTGTCA
>JAESPT010000188.1 GCA_016765515.1 Sneathiella sp.
TCGAATTTGATTGAATTCCATATTTTGCTTTTATCCCATACCCACTGAGCATTGAATTCATAGAATAACGGTATTTCTAATTATAGCACGGCGTTGACATATTGCAGTCTGTTAATCAATGAACGGAAGGACACTCGAATGTTCACAACGAATATACCGTTGCCCATAAAATCATTCACCGCGTTGTTTGCCGGTATCCTGCTTTTATTCATGCTGACCCATGGATTAAAGGCAGAAGAACGTGTCGCGGGGCCCAAATACGATGCGCAAGGTCAATTGATCCGCATTGATGGCTGGCGCCAGTGGGTGTTCATCGGCGCGCCGCTAACGCCAAATTCTTTGAATGATGGCAAGGCAGCTTTCCCAGAATTTCACAATGTTTATATGGAACCAACGGCCTTTGCTCATTATGTGGAAACCGGCCGTTTTCCAAACGGGACGATGATTGCCAAGGAATTACTCAGTGTTGGTGATACGGAGGCTGTCAGCGGTACGGGATATTTCCAGGGTGATTTTCAAGGACTTGAATTCGCAGTGAAAGACACAAAACGGTTTCCAAACGAGCCCGGCGGCTGGACCTATTACAGCTTTGGTCATGCCTTGCCGTACGAAAAAGTCGCCAAGGCCTTTCCAACGGAGGCCTGTGCATCTTGCCATGTAGCGGCGGCGGAATATGACATGGTTTTTCTGCAATATTATCCGGTCCTGAAAGCGGCTGGACCAAAATAATTGAACTCAAATTTTTGATAAGGAGTGAGTAAGAATGTCTGTTCAAACTCAAAATACTGTAGATCTCACAGGCATGTCGGATACCCTCATAAAGGTGTCCGAAATTGCCATTCGATACGCGCTGGTAATGGTTTTTGTCTGGTATGGTTTGTTGAAATTTACGGCCTATGAAGCCAATGCCATTGCCGGATTTGCCATCAATTCACCTTTTCTGGCCTGGTTACATGAAGCTTTGGGTGTTCGCGGTTTTTCAAACCTGATCGGTGTTGTTGAATTATTCGCAGCCTTCCTGATCGCAGCTCATCCAATATCGGCAAGGATGGGAGTAATCGGTGGTCTTGTCGCCAGCTCAACCTTTCTGGTTACTTTAAGTTTCATGTTCACAACACCGGGAATTTTTGTGGAAAGCCCCGGGGCGTTCCCCATTCTGTCCGTTGTTCCCGGCGCCTTTTTATTGAAAGATGTTGTCTTGCTTGCAGTTTCTGTCTGGCTGGTGGCCAAAAGCCTTCAAACCTATCACAGAAACATCAAAGAAATTTGATTTGGCAAGAAAAGTGCGTGACCTTTTACCTTTTCCGATTTAACCATGAAAATAGATAATCTGAAGCAGGAGGCGTGAATGTCCGAGACGTACAAAAAAGATGTGGCAGTTATTGAAAAATTGACGCCTGAACAATATCAGGTCACGCAGAATAGCGGGACCGAGCCGCCTTTCAGAAACGAGTTCTGGGATCATAAAGAAGCGGGTCTTTATGTTGATATCGTCAGCGGTGAGCCGTTATTTACCTCCTTTGACAAGTTTGACAGTCAGTGCGGCTGGCCGAGTTTTACCCGTCCCATCGTCCCTGAAAATGTAGAAGAATTTAAGGATGCCACCCATTTTATGACGCGGACTGAAGTTCGCTCTAAAAATGCAGATAGTCATCTGGGACATGTTTTTGACGATGGCCCCGGCCCAACGGGATTGCGCTACTGCATTAACTCTGCGTCGCTCCGGTTCATTCCGCAGCATCAACTGACGACTGAGGGATATGAGAAATATCTCAATTTATTTCCTGAACAGGGTCTGAAGCCGACCAGTGAGGCCAAGAATGGATTGAAAACGGCCGCCTTTGCCGGCGGTTGCTTCTGGGGTATGCAGGAATTGTTTCGTGTTCTTCCGGGGGTGAGTGAGACCCGCGTTGGTTACACGGGCGGCGAGTCAGATAATCCTGTCTACAACACGGTAAAGACGGGGACGACAGGGCATGCTGAATCCCTTGAAATTACCTATGATCCAACGCAGACCAGCTATCAGGATTTGTTGAAGGTTTTCTTTCAGATCCATGACCCGACCACCTTAAACCAGCAGGGGAATGATATGGGCAGTCAATATCGATCCGCTATATTTGTGGCCGATCAGGAAGAGGCGGATACCGCCATTGCTGTTATTAATGCCCTGCAAAAAGCAGACATCATCCCGGGGCCAGTTGTCACCGAAATTGTTCGGGCGCGCACTTTTTATCCGGCGGAACCAGATCATCAGGATTATCTGCAGCGCTATCCTAACGGCTATACCTGCCATTTTGTTCGCCCTGATTGGGGCCGCGCCATTGACAAAGCGTTAGGATAAACTGGTTTCAGTAATAACGCTTAAACGGGCACTGTTTTCATCAAGGAGGCAGTGCCTTTTCTTTTTACCACATCATGACAGCGGTATCGCCGAATGCCGTGCTGAAATATAGACGAATGCGCAACGTATAACGTTGCCCTGCCCGAAGCCGAATACGGAACCTGGCGTTAAAGCCAGTCCCTGAATCGTCGTCCGCCGTTACGTAGGTGGAGGTGCCGTTGCGATCTTCGAATAACACCATGACAACATCAGAATCGCCAAAGGTTGCAAAATCATAGATCCGGGTTGCATCAGGAACAATTGCAAAATTGGCTTGATCACCTGGGTACAAGTGAAGCCTTTCCGCTTCGAAGGGTCTGATTTCAGGAAGTTTGTTATCGTCTATGAAAGGATAAAAGCTTTTCACTCTTTCCTTATCCACATCCGATAAACCGTTTGGATTGGGGACACCTCCGGATGCCCAAGGTTCCGGCGCATCAATAAGATGGGCGGTAAAGGGATAATGCATGATGGACTGAGGGTCCCATTCCGATCCTTCAACGGTTTCAGGATTCAGTTTGCGGATGATGTTGTGATAGGTTTTTGCTCTGGACCATCGGTTAGGAGGGCGTCTGAGGTTGGCGTAGACTTTTTCTTCATCCCATTCGATACCCGCGTTGGGATTTTGGTGCTCGTGAGGGAAGCCCAGCGTGTGACCAATTTCATGAAGAGCCGTGTCGAGACCATCCTGACCATCGAGCTTCCAACCAAAATTCATGGTTCGGTCACTCGTTCCAATGTTGAGTATTTAGCGGCCAATATAAGACCAGGCACCATCGCGTGGTTTAAAACCAATACGAATTTCTGCCTCTGACGGTGAACTGACCCGTTCGAAGTCAAGGCCAATGCCAAGGTCTTTCCAGGTTTTGAAAGCGGTTTCGACAATATCCCGCTGCCTTTTCGTTCCCTCCATATTAGCGGTTTCCATGAAAAAATAATGCAGCAATGTTCCATTGGCCCATTTATTACTAATGTCCCGGATCAAGGACGCCCTGTTCGGATCAATGTCTGAATCAAATGTCCGAATCGCTTCTTCCCTTAAGGCGCAAATTTCTCTTTCCTCAGGAACGCTGCGTTCAATTGTATCGGTTTGAGATTTACTGGCCATTCTATACCCCTCTTTCTTTTTAATTAGAAAAAAATGATATTATGAAGTTTTGGTAAAATCAACCAATTCGATAGAAGAGTGATACGCAATAAAGCTTCTATCAATCAGGAGGCTAATTCTGGCGTTCGCTTGTTTCCTTTTACGTGCAAAAGCATGGCTTCGGCGCAGGGCAGGACCGCAATGAGGATGGCCACTACCTGAGCGATGAAGATCGTCCGGTAGGCGGCAATTTCGTCCAAACCCAAAAGTTTAGATCCCTGATAAACGATCTCCAGAATTTCCAGTCCAAATTCGGTGCCGAACATAATGATCAGGGCTGGTAGTAGAATAAGAACCGGGTTTTCCCGGCATTCAGACATGACCACGGTCACAATGACGGTGGTGATCAGCCCCATTCCGGCACTGGCAACCATCTTGGAGATATAGAAGAAATCCACATCAATCGCCATATCAGGATAATAAACATATCCTACGGATCCGCCCAGAAGCAGGAGGATCCCAGACAGAAGCAGCAGAGGCATGAGGCTGGGCCAGCGAAGATAGAGGAAACCGCCAAGAGCAACTGCGGCAATTTGCGCCGCCGCTCCTAATGACGCCCGGTCCTCAATCAAGGTGGAGGAGCACAGATGGCGCACCAGATAGGCCGTGTCATAGAAACCGGTAGAGGGGATTTCAAGAATAAAAAGAGCGACCAGAAGCAGTGTCGCTGTTGGCGCCAATGCTTTGCCTGACGCGCCCTGATCCCTTTTCTGACGCTTAAGTTTCAACCCTGTGAAGATTGCTACAACAAAGAACAATACCATCATGGACAGGCTGACAGGGGAGATAACCCCGGCCAGGGAATTGGACAATGTCCAGAATTCAAAGGTTAGCATGGCAAGAAGAAGCATCCCCAGAACTCTCCAGTCAGGAGGGGGGGCGGTCTGATTTCTTGCGTCTTGGTCCGAGCCGTTTGCAAAAGATTTAAGAACAGTTTTCGTAAGCAGCAGATAGACAATGGGCAGAGCACTGAAAATCAGGAAATAATTTCCCGTCCCAATATCATGGGCAACATACTTCACCAATTGAGGGGTGATCAGAAAGGCCACGGGCTGGGCGGACGTCCAGACCGTTGTCAGCAGAGCCCGTTCTTTTTCAGTTTTTACTTCCGTGATGGCGAGCTGGGCGATGGGGGCAAAAAAGGAAATACAAAATCCGCCCACAGCAAATGTCAGGATCACCATGAGTTCGCGATAGAACAAGGGCGGTCCCCAGATTAGAGTTAATCCAAGGGCCGCGTAACAGGCCGCCGCAGTGACCGCCGACAGGGTCGCAATGCGCTGCGCCCTCTCTCGCGATAGGACAAAGGGGGCTATGGCGAGTGCCATCACGGAACTGCCGATCAGGAGCTCTACCAGAATTTGCGTCTTATCAACGGAGATATTGAGGAAACTGGCAAAGACCCCCTCGGAGACGAAAACCGTTGATGTGATAAACGATTTCATCGCATTTCCGAGGAAAACGAACGTAATGACGGACAGACCAACAACACTCAACAAACGAAACATCTAGGGCGTCTCCACCAAAGATTTCTGCATATGTTCGGCTGCCCGTATCGCCAGGGCTGCAATGGTGAGCGACGGGGCATTGACCGGCGTTGTTACATGACTGCTGGCCCCGATGACATAGAGATTGTCATGTTGATGCGCCACCAGATCCGAATTGACGACAGAGTTCTTTGGATCGGTTCCCATCCGGGTGGTACCGCCAATGATCGCGTTAGACAGATAAGGATCATTATGCTGAATATCCGTGGCGCCCATGGTCTTGAAGATCTCCAGATTAATATCCAGACCGACTTTTAGGCCCTCTTTGGTATACTCATCAAGGGCAAAAGTGACTTTAGGTTTTGGAATGCCTGCCGTGTCTTTCTGATCGGCAAGGTCAACTCGGTTATTCCAATCAGGCAGAACTTCAGCAGAAGAATTAAGCCTTAAATGACGGGAAACCTGCTCATTAATCTGCCGTGAAAGCTCAGGTCCGACAACGCCTTTATCGATGAGAGTTTTTGCCAAATTTGTGGCGTCACTGTTGCCAGATCGTCCGTCATTCATGAAGGACGTGCCAATGGCCGCAACTTTGCTGCGAAACTCACCGTCCCGGCGTTCCACAAGACCAGATGTCTGCTGCGGCCCGCGGTAGGGGTATACAGGATCTGGTGTCAGGCCCCAGGTATCCTGATTGGCCTGGGTCAACAGGTATCGGCCCACGACATCATAATTGTTGCCAATCCCGTTCGGTGCCGTTTCCTGCTTTGAATTTAACATAAGACGCGGATTTTCGATGGCATGGCAGCAATTGGCAAAGATTTTACCGCTCACCCAGAAAGTCTGTCCATCCGGGCGCTGGACTTTTACCCGGGTAATCTTACCATCGCTCCCGGCTTCCATAAAGATAACCAAGGCATTGGTTAGCACTTTTGCCCCTTCGTCCTCGGCTTTTTGAGCGTCAACAGAGGCGTCATATTTCGCGCCGATGGGACAGATGGGAACGCAGGTATTGTTGCCGCAGCAAACCGGGCGATTATCATAAATTTCCGAGTTGCGGGCATGGGAAAAAATGGCGGAATGCAGACCCATTTTATCCAGAGCCTTCGTCACCTGCTTATCCAGGTACGTCGCTGGAATAGGCGGCATCTGATAGGGGGTTTCTCGCGGAGCGCCCCACACATGGTTGGGATCACCGGCAACACCCCAGCGTTTTTCTGCAATCTGATAGTATGGCACCAACATGTCGTAATCGATGGGCCAGTCTTCCGCCACACCGTAGAGGCTCTTCATGCGAAAATCAGCCGGGCGCAGGCGATCGGCAAAACCGGTCCAGTGCCACGACGTCCCGCCAAAGATACGCAAGTAGGCGCCAATAAAATCGATAGATCCGCCCTGAACATAAAAGTCATTATATTTGTTGTCTTCCGGGTGCGGGGCGCTTGCAATACTGGGATAGGGGGCTTGCGGCCCTTTCACAGGATTTTCGTAAAAATTTGTCAGATATTCGCCGCGTGTCGCTTTGCCGCCAGCCTCCAGAATTAAAA
>JAESPT010000189.1 GCA_016765515.1 Sneathiella sp.
CTTCCGATGGGCTGATAAAGCGTTGAATATTTCGCGCTTTCAAGATCTGAAAAGAAATGCGACGCCCAATTTTCGATATGATTCCTATAGAAATTCTTCTGATCATCTAGACACGCCGGCGGCCCAAATTTGCCAAGAATTAATCCCTCCATCACTTCCAATAACGTGCCAATATGATCTTCGGGATCTTTGACCTCTTCTTTTCGTTGGATCTGAAGCTCTCGCAGCGATTGCCGCAATTTTGCCAAGGGTTTTTCATTGAGAAACCCTGTCAAATAGTAAGATCCGTAAGGGAGGAGCTCTCCGCGCCCAACCCCAATGAAAAGATCATTATATTCCTGGCGGGCCGTCGCTACCGGTGTTTTGCTCGCAATTTTTGAAAGTGTCGTGAAGGCAAGGCCTAATTCTGTTGTATCGCCTGTTAAGCCAGCTGTTTCTTGAAGCATGTCCGCTGACGGGGGCGACAACAAAAAACGTGCAAGGAAGCCATAAACATTGGCTCTCAACCTGTCTTCTTCGTGAAATCCCCGATTGTCCACAACTGACGCTGTCATATTATTTTTCCCTTATGCAGTAATTAACCATAGATTTTTCTAAATTACAATAATCTATCATTCCGCATGATGGAAAAGTTTAAGAGATAATTCTACTCAACGATAATTTCGGGTTGGGATGAAAGTCTCATTGCATCTTCTGTCTCCAGGCGTTTTTCCACCTGTTCCGCCAGTTTCATATAAAGAACCGCTGGGGACCATCGGGTGTGGCAATCACTTCCGGTGTCCCGTTATCCGAATTTTTGCGAATATCCATATGCAGCGGTATACTGCCGAGAAAGGGCATCCCTAAACGTACAGCTTCTTGCCTGGCCCCGCCATGGCCAAATATGTCTGATTGCTGTCCGCATTTTGGACAGATAAACAAACTCATATTTTCAATGATACCCAATATTGGAACATCAACTTTTCGAAACATATTCAACCCTTTACGGGCATCAATTAATGCTATGTCTTGCGGTGTCGAGACGATAATCGCGCCGGCAAGAGGTACTTGTTGCGCCATCGTCAACTGCACATCTCCTGTGCCGGGAGGCATGTCGACAACGAGGATATCCAAATCACCCCAATCAACATCCTGCAGCATTTGCGTCAGGGCAGATATCACCATGGGACCACGCCAAATCATGGGAGTATCTTCTTCCACAAGAAATCCCATGGACATAACCTTCAACCCATATCCAACAAGGGGAGACAACAGCCGCCCTTTGGCCGTTGGTTTACCTGTAATTCCGAGCATACGAGGAAGGGACGGGCCATATATGTCCCCATCCAGCAGACCAACCTTCTTTCCTCTCGCCAACAAAGCAAGGGCGAGATTTACCGCTGTTGTCGACTTTCCAACACCGCCTTTGCCTGACGCCACAGCCACAATTGAAGTAACACCTGGCGCCCCATTAATTTTTTTTATAACGCCTGTATTTGTTGCACTTACTGCATCCTGCATCGGCGGCGGAACGGCGCTTCGATCCTTCATTTCTGGTGCTGGACGGACTTTTTTGGTCGTTTTCGGCTGTTCGGCCGTCAAAATTGCAATGGCATTGTCAACGCCTTCAAGGCTGGCAATGACCTTCTCTGCTGCGAGGCGCAAAGGCTCCAATTCTTCAGCTCTTGTTGCTGGTACTTTTATAGAGACCATGACATTTTGATCGCGGATATTGACACCGTCGATCAGACCTAAAACAACAATATTCTGATCACGATCAGGTCCTTTAACTTTTTTTAATTTTTCCAAAACCTGTTCACGCGTGACCATCCTACATCCACTTGCAGTTGTTTCTATTGCTGTGTCTATTGGACCTATTAATGGAACATTCGTCAAATACTTCTGAAATCTAAATTATATTTTTCTGATTATTTGGTAGAAGATCCGTTCTATTTAGTTTCCATCACCGCAGATTCATGTTCTCTGATTTGCTTCAGCATCTCTTGTATTTTGACTGATAAAAAATCTGAGAGTTTTTCAACAGCAGGCATGATTGCCCCTTGTTTTGGTGTCAGAAAGCCCAGAGTTCTATTCGGATGATTGATTTCTATGGGAAGGGCAGAAAGAGTGCCCTGCCGGCGAAGAGCAAAAACGACCGTATGGGGTAAAATAGTCAAATAATCGGTGTGCACGATATAGTTTACAACACTCCCAAGACCACCCCCTGAGGCCGCAATATTTATGTTGCTGGCTTCAATTGACGAAAGAGCATTTTTCAAGTCTTCACTAAGCGGGCTGTGTGGCGGCGGGGCGACCCACGGATAATCCAGCAGATCAATGGCCGTCAAATTTTTCTTGGACCTGAGAGGATGGCCCACTCGACAGGCGACTAGGTTATGACCACGGATCAAGGGCCTAAAATCCAGATTTCGATTAGGATCAAGAGCGCTGACCGGACATATAGCCGCGTCAATTCGATCTCCTGCCAACTGATTGATCAAATCGTCCGGATATCCATGAGTGATATTGATTTTTATATTGGGGCGCGTTGCTTGAAATTCGGCAAACAGACTGGACATAAACCCATCCATAAAGAAAGGAGTGCCGCCGATGCGGATTTCCCCTTCATCGCCACTTCTTATTCGATCAACACTTTCAGAAGCCCGTTTGGTCGCATTGCGTATTGCCCGTCCTTGATCAACCAGCCGTTTTCCAATGGGTGTCAATTCCAATGGTTTTCGTGTTCTTGAAAAGAGGGGTTCCTCAATACGTTCTTCCAGACTTTTGATCACACGGGACAGGCCTGGTTGGCTGGTACCCAAGCTGGCGGCAGCTTCGGAAAACCCTCCTGAGTCATAGATTTCAGCAAGGAGAAGTAAATGTTTGGGATCCAGTAACATAGGCAAACCCTTTGTGGTGCATGGAAATCTATTATAACAATTTGGTATAATAATTATAATTTAAATATTTCAAATTGCACTTTTCCCTTTGTAAGCTGTGTTCCACAGTCGGATGAATTTTTAAGGGAGGCACAAAAAATGGAAATTTCCAGACGCAAGATTTTGAAAACAGCAGGCGCCGTGGGAGCGAGCACTTTCTTCACACCTTATATTGCTCGGGCAGCAAATAAGATAAAATTGACGATCGCATCCAGTCACCCGACAGCTGTTCCCTGGGTCGGAACAATGCACGATTATGTTGTGCCGAGGACCAACGAACGTCTAAAGAAAATGGGGTCCGACATTGAGGTTTCATGGACTGAATCCTATGGGGGTGCCCTCTATAAATACGACAAGACTTTAGAAGCTGTTGAACAGGGAATTACGGATATTGGCTGGGTCGGCACCCTGTGGGAAGAATCTAAAATGCCGCTTCAGAATGTCAGCTATTATGCGCCATTCGTATCCGATGACATGCCGACAATGTTGCGTGTCATGAATGAAATGCACCGTGATATGGATTCTCTTGGTGATGCCTGGTCAAAACAGAATCAAGTCTATCTTGGGGCGAGTGGCATTGAAACCTATAACATCATATCCAAGGAACCGATTAATAGTATTGCTGATTTGAAGGGAAAGAAATTTGCCACTGCAGGCGCTGTTTCTGCTTGGCTTCAGAACACGGGCGCGGTTGGTGTTAATCAAGGACTCCCTGGTTTTTACAACCTGATCAAAACGGGTGTCGTTGATGGTGCCGTCATTTCGAATACCGGTACTTTCCCGTTCAAATTGTACGAAGTTGCGCCATATATCAATCAAGTGAAGCTGGGCTGCCAAGTAACAGGAGCCATGGCCATAAACAGGAAGCGCTGGGACAAACTGCCGGAAGAGTTGCAAATTGTGCTGAGAAAACTGGGAGAAGACTATAGTGACATCCACGGAAAAATGTTGCTTGGCCTTGCCAGTAAATTTGAAGGTCTGATGAGTAAAAGCGGCGCCACGATCAATCCCATGTCCGACGATGCCCGTTTGGAGTGGGCTAATTCACTCCCAGATCTTGCGGGAGGATGGCGCAAGTTCAATAGTGACAAAGGGTTGCCCGCCAAAGAAGTTATGGACACTTTTCTCAAAAAAATGAAAGAAGCTGGATCCAAATCAATGCGCGACTGGAGCGTCTGATCCACGTCTTGATCAAGGGCAGGTAACAGACATTATTTGCCCCCTTCAGGCCCAATTTATATCAAATATATGTAATGCGTTCAGGAGATGGACATGAATGAAATGAACACGGCGGATGTCCGGGCTCAACAGGATGCTACTGCCCTCAAACAACGAATAAATAAAGCCGATCCCGAAACACTTGCTCTCTTGTTGACAGAAGCACGTTCTCATTACGGTTGGCGCGATAAAGAGGTTAGCGATACTCAGCTTCGTGAAATCTATGACATTGCTAAAAACACTTGGGCAACATCATCAAAAAAGTTTAGAAAAAGAGCCTATCACACAATCAATTATTACAATAACACGCTATATGTATTAGGAGGAAAAAGTTTGTCTGTAAGTAAGAGAAC
>JAESPT010000190.1 GCA_016765515.1 Sneathiella sp.
CATGTCGATCCAATGACAGCTGTCCTGACGTCGTTAAAAGCGGTGATGGCAAATCCAAAAGCAATGTTGCTCTGGGGATTAATTGTTGCAGGAGCCCTTTTCCTTGGCTCAATTCCCATATTTGTCGGCCTATCCATCGTCATGCCTGTCCTTGGGCACGCGACCTGGCATCTCTATCGTAAAGTGGTGGTCTAGATCAGCGAAAGAGCATATCCAAAATGCTCTCTAGACTTGCGCCGAAGGGCTTCGCATCCGTATGATGGCAAAAAACATCAGAGACATCTCTGAATAATCCAGTTTGGGAGCCAGACATATGAGCCGAAAAGACGCAATTACTGCCATCGAAAATTACTTTGATGGGGGTGGTTTTTTTGAAGATCTTGCACGGCGCATTGCTATTCCATCGACAAGCCAGGAGCCCGATAAACGGCCTGCCCTCTATGCCTACCTGCACGATGAAATCGGGCCCTGCCTGAAAAAAATGGGATATCAGGTGACCATTCATGACAATCCCAATCCTAAGGGGGGCCCCTTTCTGATCGGCGATCGTCATGAAGGCGATGATCTAACAACGGTCCTCACCTATGGCCACGGCGATGTGGTTCGGGGCCTGGAGGGAGAATGGCGGGACGGTCGCTCTCCGTGGATTATGGAGAAAGAAGGCGATCGCTGGTATGGGCGCGGCACTGCGGATAATAAAGGGCAACATTCCATCAATATTGCCGCTTTGGCGCAGGTCCTGGAGACCCGAGGTCATCTGGGTTTCAATTCGCGGATCCTCATTGAAATGTCGGAAGAATCCGGCTCCGCAGGCCTCCGGGAATTCTGCGAGGCAAACCGGGACGCCTTGGCAGCCGATGTGCTCATCGGCTCTGATGGGCCGCGCCTTAAACCGGATACTCCGACCATGTTTATGGGAACCCGCGGTGCCATCAATTTTGAACTGACGATCAATTTGCGGGAGGGCGGTCATCATTCGGGAAATTGGGGTGGCTTGCTGTCCAATGCGGGCATCCGCCTTGCCAATGCAATTTCGACAATCGTTGATAAGAAAGGTCAGATTCTGGTGGACGCGTTAAAGCCTGTGGAAATTCCAGAGTCTGTCCGGGCGGTTCTAGAAAAATGTACCGTGGACGGCGGAGAAAATGCTCCCGCTATCGACCCAGACTGGGGAGAACCGGGCTTGTCCCCCGAGGAACAGGTTTTTGGCTGGAATAGTTTCGAAGTCCTGGCGATGCAGGCGGGTAATCCGCAGAAAGTCGTTAATGCTGTACCGCCGCGCGCAACCGCCTGGTGCCAGATCCGCTTTACAGTGGACCGGGATCCCAACACATTCCTCCCTGCCCTTCGCAGCCATTTGGATAAACACGGATTTGATGACGTGGCTGTGGGCCAGGAAGAAGATGGTTTCATGATGCACGCGACCCGATTGCTGCCTGATCACCCGTGGGTTCAATGGGCCGCAAAAGCCGTTGAAAAGACCATGGGCAGTGCGCCCATGATTGTGCCAAATTTGGGAGGGTCCCTGCCCAATGACGTTTTTTCTGACGTCATCGGTATGCCGACGATCTGGCTCCCCCATTCCTATTCGGCCTGTTCTCAGCATGCGCCAAACGAACATGTGTTGGAGCCGATCATGCGGGAAGGTTTGCAGATGATGACAGGACTATTTTGGGACATGGGCGCAACGGAAACGCCCAAATAGTCCCGCAGTCTATAGTTTTGCTAAATACTTGACCGACGTTGCTCCGACAAACTGTCTTTGTCGGTCGAGTTCTGCCTCCAACGCCGCTTTTCGGCCTTTCCCCATTTTTACGCCGGGCTCCAACCAGAGACCGCTGACAACCAACTCGTCCTTGATCCGTTTCATATCGATCCAGCCAATGAAATTTTCCCTCTCTAGAAGGGGAAAGACGTAATACCCATATTTTCGTTTCATTTGTGGCACGAAAACTTCTATTCGGTAGTCAAAGCCAAACAGCCGTTCGCAGCGTTTGCGATCGCGAATAAGCGGATCAAAGGGAGATAAAACCCGAATTCTGTCGGGGGGCTGGGGCAGGTTTTCAATTTGGTCCGGTAGATCAGAAAAAGCAAAAGACTTTCGTGGTTTGTCACCGGTGACCAGATCCACCTGAACGTCTATCAGCTGACCTTGTGCCAATTGACTGCTGCACCATGAGGCCGCTTCCTTTGGCGTAATCAGGTCCCAGAATGCAGCAATTTCACCGGAAGTTGCGACACCTAATCTCTCTAAGGCGGCATGACAGGCCCAATGAATGAAGGCGTCTTCGTCAACCTGATTTTCCAGATGAACGGGCGGTATGACCTTTTCTGCAAGGTCATAGATTTTTTGAAAACCCGCCCGCCCGGCAATGGCCAGATTTCCCATATGCCAGTGCAACTCGAGGGCTGTCTTCTCAGGATGCCAGTCCCACCAGCCTGTGCCTTTTTTTGCTCCGGATCCGACGTCCCGCGCCATCGTCGGCCCTTTTTGCGTTATCCTTTCAAGAATATCCGCAAGTATTTCCTCGAACCCTTCTTTGCGTGATTTACGCCAACGTTCCCGCAAACTTGCCTGTTTTCGAGCAAAGCGGTGGCGCCAAAATGGGTAGAAATCAGTGGGAATGACAGACGCATCATGGGTCCAATGTTCAAACAGGCAGCGATCTTTTTCCAGAAGATGAGTAAGCAATTCCGGCTTATAACTCTGATGACGGGAAAACAGGATCATATGATGGGCCCGAGCAACCGTATTAATACTGTCCAGCTGAACAAATCCCAGTGCCTTGATCTTGTTCAGAAGATCATTGGTCGTGAGTTTTCCGGTCACAGGGGCAGACAAGCCTTGACGATCCATAAACAAACGACGCGCTTGGGCGTTACTCAGACGAAAAGGCTGGTTCAAAAATATTTCCTAACTCATTTTCCCTGACTATGACATTAAGACACAGCAATAGGAACGACTGTTTTTCAGCCACGCCGCCTTTCGAAATATTCTCTACCTTGATTTATTCAGACACGATTTCAGCGCATTAAAAGGCGTTGAAGTATCGAGCAAATATTTTCCCACATCACGTAATTTATCAACGGTTTTGTCAGGCAACGCAAAAGTTGTTGGTAAGCTTAGATACCATTCCCGGTCATGCCCGAAAGGTTGCTCAGCGTTGGTTATTTGGTCAAACCCCACATAGATTGAATATATATCGAGGGGTTTCAAAAACGATGCTTTCCGATTATCCGGTTTTGACGGACAGCTGGTAAAAGTCGTTTGCGGATTTTTCCAAAGACTTCGGCGAGCTGTTTGCCAGCTTTTCATTTCCTTCTTTAATAGATCAACCGTGTCGAACGAATAGTTATCAAGCGGTACAACCGAAATAGTTTCAAGGACGCTGAAAGTGCCGGGGGGAGAGGCGCTCTTATCTATTGTCGTCGGTGGACGCGTTTTCGCATCAACGACAATAACCACCAGCTTTTGAATAAGCCCACTGTTGATCTTGTTGAGGATACTCCACGGATGATTAACCGATCTCAGGGCTGTTAGGGGTCCTCTTAGGCCGATATTGTCAGACACGCCGCCATCCAACAGATGAGTGTAGGGCCGCTCCTCTGAATTACTATAGCTCCATTCAACACGGGCTCTGGCATTACGCCGTGGATTAATTGCAAAATCCCGGTCATCTTCTGCGGTTTTAATCCAGGGTGGTTTTTCAAACCCACATTCTCCAGCATAATTGTTTATCTGCAAAGGTGTGAAAGCCACAGGGAAATTGGAGGACGCGGCGACAGCTCTGGCGACATTAAAGCGACCTAAATCAGAACAGAGAATATCAAATTTGTCCTGATCGAAAGTAAAGGGAACACCTTGAGACATGTCCGTTGCATTGATGGCAATCAGCGGCAATCCATTAGACGCCAAATTATCAAAAGTTTTATTGTCAAAAATTTCCTGATTATAAAATTCCGATGCAATATCAATGCGGCCAAAATTTGGGGAGGCCAGGCGCGCCCAATTGCCTGGATTAAAGAGCAGGCCTTTTAGCTCGCTCTCAATATCACGGTAGAGAAACTTTTCCTCAAACCCGTTCTGTTTTGCAAATAATCGCTCCCGGAACAGTCCGTAATAGGCGGCTGTAAAGCTTCCGCCAGAGACCGAAGAAATAATATCCACTTCATCAAGAAGGGATTTTTCCTCTCCCTGCCAGTTAATACGGGTGCCCCGCAATGTCTCCATCACGCCGTAG
>JAESPT010000191.1 GCA_016765515.1 Sneathiella sp.
ATCGTTAAGAAGGGGTGCTTAACAGCATCCGCGCCTTTGTTCTCAGTCAGCGGATGGCTGTTTCATACCGCACTGAACTGCGGGCCTCTCCAAACAACGCTCAAGGTACGCGGCAACATTCTTGAAGCTGTCAAAATCTATTGCTTCCCGAGCATCATAAAAGCCAACCAGCGTCCCCACCCAAGGGAAGGTTGCCATGTCGGCGATCGTATACTCATTGCCCATAATGTATTTGCGCCCTTCAAGCCGTTGTTCTAAGACCCCCAACAGACGTTTAGTTTCATTCAGGTAGCGTTCCGTCGGATAGGGGTCTTTCACCTTATCGGCCGCGAATTTGTAGAAGTGCCCAAACTGGCCAAACATGGGGCCGACCCCGCCCATCTGAAACATCAACCATTGAATACATTCAATTCGCGACGCAGGATCTGAAGGAATAAATTTTCCGGTTTTTTCAGCGAGATAAAGAAGGATCGCCCCGCTTTCAAACAACGGCAGAGGGTTACCATCTGGTCCATCAGGATCGATAATTGCTGGAATTTTATTATTGGGATTAAGAGACATAAATTCCGGCGTCAGCTGATCGTCTGTCCCGAATGAAACAAGATGGGGTTCGTACTCCAAACCCATTTCTTCCAAAGCAATAGAAACTTTCACGCCATTAGGCGTGGGCAGAGAATAAAGTTGAATTTTATCCGGTGTCTTCGCTGGCCAGCGTTTAGAAATTTGAAATTCTGATAGATCGGTCATTCTGTACTTTCCGTATCACTAGTGTGGTCCCCAAACATATTGACGGTACATGTGCTTTCAAGTCATGCACAGATTTTAATCCGGCATTTGTCTAGGAGTGTGATCCCCCTTTCATTTTCGAACAACAGAGTTATTGCCACAAAAATTTCTTTATCCGACATTTCTAAGGTAACCTGCTAAGTAATAACAAAATCAATAAGAGGAAAAGTTATGGGCCACTATAAAAGGATAACAGTAGAACCCATCACAGGCACTATTGGCGCAGAAATCGGTGACGTTGACCTCACTCGGTTGGACGCAGAAACAGTCGCAGAAATCAGAGCGGCCTTTTTGGAACATTGTGTGGTTTTCTTTCGAGACCAACCCTTAGAAATTCCCCAATTAAAAGAGTTCGCTGGGCATTTTGGTCCTTTCGGAATTGAGCCCTATGTAAAAACAATGGAAGACCATCCAGAAGTAATCGCAGTGGTTAAAGAGGCCGACGAGGTGAATGCGATCAATTTCGGTGGCCACTGGCATTCAGACTGGTCCCTTCAAGAGAATCCTCCTCTTGCGACCATCTTGCATGGAACCGATATTCCTCCTTATGGCGGAGATACCCTGTTCGCAAATAGTTATCTTGCCTATGAAACCTTATCAGACGGCATGAAGGCCATTGTTGATCCACTGATCGCAATCCATTCAGCCCGGAAACCCTATGGTACCGGCAAAAGTCTGCTTGGTAGCAAAGAACGAAGATCAATGACCATTCTTCATAGTGAAGAAGCCCATGCGGAGATGGAGCATCCCTTGGTGAGAATTCATCCAGAAACAGGGAAGAAACTCCTTTATATCAATCCAGTCTATACTGTGCGCCTTAAAGGGATGAGTGAAAAAGACAGTTCTGAAATACTAGATAAACTGTTCCGTCATTCCATAAACGAGATTTTCACTTGTCGTTTTCGCTGGAGAAAAAACTCTGTTGCCATGTGGGATAACCGATGTGTCATGCATCTGGCGCTTAACGACTACGACGGTCATAGACGAGAAATGCACCGGGTCACCATCGCAGGAGACCGCCCTTATGGAGAGGCGATGCCCCGTAACATAGAAAGCCCTGAAAGAATGTCGAGTTAAGAGGACAGGACATAAGGTTGCCTCCCCTCATAAAGCGGGGCTTTTTGCAAAATTGCTTTTGTTATGTGATCGCGGAAAAGCCGCAGACGTGTTGTCTCTCGTAAATCGGGATGAGACAATATCCACATATCAAAATGCGGTGTATTGATGCTGCCTGGCAGCCGGACAAGGTCCTGCTCCCGGTCAGCAGCAAAACAAGGGAGCGAAGCGACCCCCAAGCCAGCTTTAGCGGCTTGTAGCTGCATCATACCGTTGGCCAAATTGTTTTTTCCAGGCATTTCGGGGAGAAGACTATCCTGTATCCATTTGGGAAAACGACCACTGTCATCCCATCTGATCCAGCTCGCTGTCGGAGTATCCCCCTGGAAATCATGTTCCTTCAAGTAAGCTTTGGATGCATAATGCGCATAATGAACTGACGTCAATTTCCGACCAATCAAATGGGGCGGCGGTGAGGAATCACAACGAAGAGATCTCAAGGCAATATCCGCTTCACGTTTTGACAGGTCAAACACCCGGTAGGACAGAACCAATTCAAGGTCTATATCGGGATATTGCCGATTAAATGACACAATATCAGGCATAAGAATATCGGACGTGAGGGAATCCGGAAAAGTGACGCTGATCTGACCTTCGAGTCGTGTATCCTGCCCCAAAAGACGTCGCTCCAACCCGCTCATTTCAATTTCCATCTGCGCGGCCGACCCCAACATATCCTCACCGGCAGCCGTCACAACATAACCGGAAGGTGTGCGATCAAACAAACGAACACCCATTTTCTGTTCAAACTGATCAATCCGCCGTGCCACTGTTGAATGGCTGACCCCAAGCTCAGCACCAGCGGCCCGTACAGAGCCGAGCCTGGCCAGTGTCAGAAAAAACCGAACATCGTCCCAATCCATATTTTAAGCTTTCAGTGTAACAAATACGAACCAACAGGTTCGAATATTAGGGCATGGCGGACGGAAACTGAAACACTATATATTTAATACTGGGGAAAATTCTCGGCATTGATGTAGTCAAGTGAACCTGAAAAACCCCTTGCTTGTGACCTATGGGAAAGGATCAATAGATGACAGTGGGACTACTGGAGGATTTTCACGACTTCGAGCCCGTACAGGATGATTTCCTCGCGGCTGTTCTGTCAGGGCTTACCGCCCCTCAAAAATCATTACCAAGTAAATTTTTCTATGACGAAAGAGGATCCAAACTTTTCGATCAGATTTGTGATCTGGAAGAATATTACCCGACCCGGATAGAACTTGACCTGTTGCAAAATCATAGCGAAGAGATTGCCCGATATGTGGGATCCAACAGCCACTTGATTGAGTTTGGCAGTGGATCCAGCGTAAAAATTCGCACTCTTCTAAAGGCAATGACGGATCCTCTCAGTTATGTTCCCATGGATATTTCACGAGAACATCTCTTGGAGGCAGCGACACAGTTAGCGAGTTCCTTTCCTGAATTGCCCGTTATTGCCATTTGTGCAGATTATACCTCCGGCTTTTCTTTTCCTGATCTGGGGCAGGGTAAAAGAACCGGTTTTTTTCCAGGTTCCACTATCGGTAATTTCCTTCCCGGTGACGCGGAGAAATTCCTGGCCGGTGCCAAAGACATTTTGCAGGGTGGCGGTATGTTGATCGGTGTCGATCTGATCAAAAATGAAGAGACATTATTTGCAGCCTATAACGATTCCAAAGGGATAACAGCTGAGTTTAATTTGAATTTATTGAACCGGTGCAATTCTGAATTGGGTGCAAATTTTAACACCCAGTATTTCAAGCATTCAGCCTTTTACAATAGTCCTGAAAGTCGCATTGAAATGCATCTGATCAGTCTGCGCGATCAGATTGTCTCCATCGCAGGGCACAGTATCGGGTTTTCAGACGGAGAGAGCATTCACACTGAAAATTCCTGCAAATATTCAGTTTCAGGTTTTCAGTCTCTGGCCTCACGCGCCGGTTTCAACCCAACAAAGGTCTGGGTAGACCCAGAGAATTTGTTCAGCATCCATTATCTTGAGGCGTAGAGAATACTCATGACTTCATCGACACAAAACCAAACCTCTATAATTGTACGATCAGAAGATCTATTGCGCCAATACCAGAATATCAGAAGCCAGTCATTGGCCTTGATCTCAACTCTTTCCGATGCAGATGCAACAGTGCAATCCATGGCGGACGCAAGCCCGGCAAAATGGCATATGGGCCATACAACCTGGTTTTTCGAAACCCTTATTCTGATACCAAACCTAGAGGACTATCAACAATTTGATCAGAAGTATCATTATCTGTTTAACTCCTATTATGAGTCTCTGGGTCCTCGCCAACCGCGTCCCAAACGGGGTATGCTAACCCGCCCATCTCTCGACGACATTCGAGAATATCGCAGATATGTCGATCACCATGTGAGAGTCTTTCTGGATCAAGGAAAATGCACTCAGGAGACGGCGACTTTACTGGAGCTCGGGCTACATCATGAGATGCAACATCAGGAACTTCTACTCACTGATATTCTGCATCTCTTTGCTCAAAATCCATTGCAACCAACGTTCAGGGCATCGGAACCCCTCCCTTTGACTAATCAAGGCCCAACACTTCAATGGTTGGAAATCGAGGGCGGAATAGTTGACGTTGGCCATTCTGGGGAAACCTTCGCTTTTGATTGTGAGATGCCTCTTCATCAACAAATAATCCGTCCGTTCAAACTTGCCAACAGGCCCGTTACAAATGGGGAATGGATCACTTTCATGGAGGAGGATGGATATTCAAATCCATTACACTGGCTCTCTGATGGCTGGGCTGCCATTCAAGAAGAAGACTGGCACGCGCCGCTTTATTGGTCGGAAGAAGAAAGTGGTTGGGGCGCCATGAGTTTGAGAGG
>JAESPT010000192.1 GCA_016765515.1 Sneathiella sp.
AGCTGTACCAGCTCTTCCCGCGTTTCGATCAGGTTGGTGAACAGCGCTTTTCGTTTTTTCTTATAGGCAGAAAAATCCACCTGTTCCGGCAGCCTGCGCAGCTCTCGCTGCTTATCCACAACTTCCAGAAAGGTGGGTTTTTCCTGCAAGAAGGCATTTTTCATTTTCCACAGTTTGACATAAGTCTGATTATAGAAAGAAAGCCGCTGATCAGGGCCGTAAATGGCAATCGCTGTGGTAATATTCTCCAGGACGTCGGCTTGACCCTCCATATGGGTCTTCATTTGCGCCACCATTTCCTCTTCACGGCTTACATCTTCGGCAAAACCAGCCAACTGATTTTCAAATTCCAGAGGAATTTCGTGAATTCGAAAACTTCTCAGATCCCCGCCGACAACATAGCGCCGGGTTTCCATTTGCGCCTGACGGGATACTCTGGCTTTGGCGGCCAGTTTCCGCGCCTGATCCGGCTCCCGGCTTGATGCGATTTCTGCCATATCCCCAAGGGAGGATGGAGGCCCCACAATATCTTCATATTTTTTGTTATGCCAAACAATCCGCGACTGTTGATCCCGATGCCAAATGGCAAAAGGGGCTGTATTCAACAGGTCAATAAAATCATCTCGATCAGAACGCGTATCCATCAATGTTGATTTTAAGCCAAGGATTTCCTTTTCCTTTGCCTTGTATTCAGCATTAATATTTTCCAGCTCACCTTCCAGCAATCGAACCCGGTCCACCAGTTGATCTGAATGTGAAAAAAGAGACAAAACTTTTTTCCGCATAACGTAAAGAGCCATGGCAAAAATTATGACAAGCAGGACTAACAGCCACACGCCAATCAACTCAGTAGAGGAATAGTCTGTCTCCATATCGCAAAACCGGGAAGGCACCTTTCTATTACTGCACCATTTCGCGCCGTCATTGTTATCAGTTTAACTGGACAGCGGTTTTTTGTGAAGAATTAGCAGTAGCAAGAAAAGGGCAATCAGGACAACACTTTAAGAAAAAAAGTAAAAACAATACAAAAAAGGTCGGCAAGATTCCTCCAGCCGACCTTCTTATCTCGGATATATTTGAGTACTAGTAGCGGTAATGCTCTGGTTTAAAAGGTCCGATTTGCGGAACACTGATATATTTCGCTTGCTCTTCTGTGAGTTTGGTCAGTTTCACGCCCAATTTTTCCAGATGCAATGTGGCGACTTTCTCGTCCAAGTGCTTTGGCAGGACATATACTTCATTCTTGTACGTATCTGAACGTTCCCACAATTCAATCTGGGCCAACACCTGATTGGTGAAAGAGGCACTCATGACGAAACTTGGGTGACCTGTGGCACAGCCCAGATTAACAAGACGGCCTTCAGCCAACACAATAATCCGTTTTCCATCGGGGAATTCAACTTCATCCACTTGTGGTTTTACATTGTGCCACGTCAAATTGCGGAGCGCTTCAATGTGAATTTCTGAATCAAAGTGGCCGATATTACAGACAATTGCCCGGTCTTTCATGGCCCGCATATGATCAATCGTGATCACATCAATATTTCCGGTTGTGGTGACAAAGATATCGCCCTGTGCGGCGG
Organism: Sneathiella sp.; assembly: GCA_016765515.1. Classification (GTDB taxonomy): domain Bacteria; phylum Pseudomonadota; class Alphaproteobacteria; order Sneathiellales; family Sneathiellaceae; genus Sneathiella. Next base: position 1,584 of record JAESPT010000192.1, read on the forward strand.
CTTCATCCATGGTGACAACTTGGTAACCTTCCATGGCCGCCTGCAAAGCACAGATCGGGTCAATTTCCGTCACCAGAACTCGCGCACCTTGGCTGCGCAGAGATGCGGAGGAGCCTTTACCAACATCACCATATCCAGCAACAACGGCTGTTTTACCGGCGATCATGACATCTGTTGCCCGTTTGATACCGTCAACCAGACTTTCACGACACCCATACAGATTGTCGAACTTGGATTTAGTCACACTGTCATTGACGTTAATGGCGGGAACTTTGAGGGTTCCAGCTTTGGCCATTTCATACAAACGGTGCACGCCGGTTGTTGTTTCTTCGGAGAGACCTTTAATGTCAGTCAGATACTGGGGATAATCATCATGCATAATCTGGGTTAGGTCACCGCCATCATCCAAAATGAGATTAGGACGCCATCCGTCGGGTCCATCAATGGTCTGGTGAATGCACCACAAGAATTCTTCCTCAGTCAGGCCTTTCCAGGCGAAGACCGGAATATTTACGGCGGCCATCGCTGCAGCGGCCTGATCCTGCGTTGAGAAGATATTACAAGAGGACCAACGCACTTCAGCCCCCAGGTCAATCAGGGTTTCCATCAAGACGGCCGTCTGGATCGTCATATGCAGACACCCGGCGATGCGCGCACCGGTCAGTGGTTTGCTGTTACCAAATTCTTCCCGCAGCGCCATCAGGCCCGGCATTTCAGTTTCAGCAATTGCGACTTCTTTGCGGCCCCAGTCTGCAAGAGACATGTCAGCAACTTTATAATCTGTGAAGGTGGTCATGTGGCGCTCTTTCCTTGAATATGTTGAGATATAATCAGCTGATAACGCAACTAATCTCGCTTACTTCATTTCATTGGAAATCTGTATAACAACCCTAATGAAGTTAATCAACGACAATATAAAGAAATCTTTATATCAGAACACTACGGACTTGATGACATTCGATGAACTGGGAAATTTCAGTCTTCGTCCTGATCTTCCCCGAATTTTCCATCAACCAGTTCCGTCAGGGCAAACAAAGCATCCTGAGCCTGTTCACCGGTCGCACTGACAACAATATTGGTTCCCTTGGATGCCGCGAGCATCATCAATCCCATTATGGAAGTACCGGAAACATGATTATCATCTTTGGTAACAATGACATCTGCATTGAAGGATTCAGTGCATTTTACGAATTTAGCAGCAGCCCGCGCATGCAGGCCGCGCTTGTTTTTAATGGATAAGACCATTTGAACGTGAGTGGAGGTCATAGGTTAATCAGTGCGATGTCGAGATCAGCTTTTGTCTGCCAGGAGATGGGAGGCCACATTAATATATTTACGCCCAGATTCCTGTGCGGCGGCAACGGCCTTTTGCATATCATCTTCCCCGCGCATACTGGCCAGCTTTATCAACATGGGAAGGTTAATACCTGCAATTACTTCAACATTGGCCTTTTCCATAACCGAAATGGCGAGATTAGACGGGGTGCCACCAAACATATCAGTTAAAATAATAACCCCCTTGCCTGTTTCCACTTCCGCGACAGCATTTAGAATATCAAGCCGGCGCTGCTCCATATCGTCATCCGGTCCGATGGATATCGCGCGCACTTTTTCCTGCGGCCCAACAACATGTTCCGTAGCTGCAACAAACTCTTCGGCCAAACGACCATGTGTAACCAGTACCATTCCAATCATTCTATTCGCCTCTCTGACGGATATCCGCGGACATCGTAAATCACTAACTGCCAGATTTTTCCATATCCCGATGAACAAGATGCGTAAAATACCCTCTTCTTGCAATCCGGTCATGAATATTTTCAGCAACACAAACTGATCTGTGTTTTCCTCCTGTACAACCAATTGCTATTGTAAGATAGGATTTTCCTTCATCCGTATATCTGGGAAGGAGGAGATCAAGCATATTTTCAAGCTGACACAAAAAAGCATCAAAGGTTGGATCTTCCGCAATATAATTAGCTACTTCAGGACTTTGGCCGGTTTTGTTCCGTAATTCCTCAATATAATGCGGATTTTTCAAAAACCTCATATCAAAGACCAGGTCTGCCTCTCGCGGCACGCCTTTTTTGAAGGAAAAAGAGACAATTGTCGTGGTAAGGGGTGCTTTGTCCTTCAAACTGAACATGCCGATCAGGATTCGCCTCAAATCCGGCAAGGCCAGAAGAGTACTGTCCAATAGAAAATCTGCTTTGCCTTTTAATCTGGCCAATACAGTTTGTTCAATTCGAATCCCGTCAACCACCGGCCTGTCACTGGCCAGTGGATGCCGCCGACGTGTTTCAATAAATCTTTGCTGCAGAACGCCCTCATCACATTCCATGAAGAGTAAACTAATATGCCTGTGCCCTTCACTGCGCAGCTGATCAATATGAGAAACGAGATCATCAGCTGAAAATCCGCGCGTCCGGGTATCCACGCCAACAGCAATATTCTGGCCGCCATATTTGCCGATTTCACGCATCAAGGGCGATAAAAGAGAAAGCGGGACGTTATCGGCAACCTCCCAGCCAAGATCTTCAAATTG
>JAESPT010000193.1 GCA_016765515.1 Sneathiella sp.
AGGCTGAGGAAATTGGCAAGGCAGATCTGGCGTGCGATTTGGCGGCCGTGTTATCAGAGCGGGATTTTCTGAGGTTTGACAGGGAGGCCCCCAATTCAGATATTCGATCCCGACTTGAAATTATAAACAAGGCAAGGCGGGAGAAGAAAGAGCGCCCTGAAATCCGCAACGTCCTGCGTAGCGCGAACGATCTTCGCCGCCGATTTAAAGGGACAAAGCATGCTGCAATTCTGGATCAGGTTGGCACTATTTTAGCCTTCGCCTATCCAGATCGAATTGGTGAACTCCGAAAAAAGAGCACAACAAATTACCGTTTGTCGGGGGGGCGTGGTGCCACATTGTTGAATAATGACAAATTACAGGGGGAGCCCTATCTTGTTGTCGCTGATTTGGACGGAAAAGGTCGTGACGCCCGAATTTACCTGGCGGCATCTATCCGCTATCAGGAATTAATTCATCAATTTTCAGATGATCTTTCAACTGAGATCCGAGTGTTCTGGGACGAGCAGAAAGAGAGAATTATTGCGCAGGAAGAGACCAAAATAGGAGCACTGATCTTGGATGAGAAAAGAGTTAAGTCACCGCCAGAAGAAGACATTGCCCGCGCTTTACTCGACGTTATCCGAAACAAAAAAATGAGAATGCTGCCGTGGGACAAGGGGAGTACGTCTATCCGCGAGCGGGTTGCTTTTGCAAGACATCATGATACTCAACTGTCTGACTGGCCGGATTTGTCAGAAAGCTGGTTGCTGGAAAATTTGACAGAATGGCTTCTTCCCTATCTTGCCGGTAAAAATAGCCTGTTGGGCTTGCAAGATTTGAAACTGGAAGAAATTTTAAGGTCTTTACTCACTTGGGAGCAACAGAGCCGGCTGAAAAATTTTGCACCAGATTTTATTGTCGTGCCGACAGGATCAAATATTCGGCTTGATTATTCTGATTTGCAAGGGCCAGTACTGGCTGTCAGGCTGCAGGAAATGTTTGGCCAGGCCGATGTTGCCAAGGTCGCTGATGGAAAGGTTGCCATCTCTATCCATTTGTTAAGTCCGGCGCGAAGACCAGCGCAAATCACACAGGATCTCGCTGGCTTTTGGAAAAATACCTATGCAGATGTGAAAAAAGATCTGAAAGGTCAGTATCCAAGACATTATTGGCCTGATGATCCTTTGCAAGCGGAACCAACGGCCCGGGCGAAACCCAGAAAGAGATGACCTGGGTCCAGGCCCTAATTTAGACCCTAGTTTAGAACAGTGGCCATAGCGATGAGAAAGCTAAGCTCAGAAATCTGTTGGACACTGCCCAGCACATCCCCGGTTTGCCCTCCAATTTGTCGGTAGGCAATCAATGAAAGGACAAAAGCGCCAGCGATAGAGGCTAGTAAAGCGATAGATCCAAGGGACGGGTTCAGGGATACAAGGGGAATAAGAACAGTGAACGCGAGGGCCCAGAGGCTTGCGATGAGAGACGGTTTTCCGGCGCTTGCCCCCAATCCATCAGGCCGGGCGGAAGGCAGTAAATACATCGCCCAAACCATCAGGCCGCGACTGACCACAGCAGAGCTTAATATAACAGAAAACGCCAGATAGGGATCCTTGAACGAAGCTAGCGCAGACACTTTCATTCCTAACACCAGGATCAAAGTTACAACTGCATAGGTACCAACGCGGCTGTCCCGCATGATGTTCATTTTTTTTGCTTTGTCTGCACCCCCGCCAAATCCGTCGGCCACATCACCAATGGCATCTTCATGAAGGGCGCCGGTCAGCAAAATTTGCGCAGATAAACTTAAAAACGCCGCTAGAAAGATCGGCATGCCAATAAGGTGAGATCCAAGAAAAATAGCACCGGAAACGCCGCCGACAATAAGTCCGACAAGAGGGAAACAGCGGCTGGCACTGCCAACAGCAGACATTGAAAAAGTGAAGCTTAGGTGAACAGGCAAGCGGGTCAGAAAAACCAGAGCAACGAGAAAATCCTTGAGCCATCCAGGATGATATTCTTGCTGTGGACGGTCGGGTTGATCAAGGGACATGGTTATTTCAGTTTCTGCGAGAGGCCTGCGGTGACAAAGTAGACGGACTCTACTGTACTTGCAATTAACTGATGCAGCCGTCCTGCATAATCACGAAATTCTCGTGCCATGGCATTATCGGGAACAATGCCTTGACCGACTTCGTTTGAAACAAAAATAATCGGTCCTTTTAGGGTGCTAACGCTTGCGCTGAGGGACCTGAATTCAGTTTCAAGGTTTTTGTCTGACATCATCAGATTTGAGACCCATAAAGTTAGACAATCAACCAGTATGACGCGGTCATGACGACTTTCCGTCTGTAGGGTCTCCAAGAGCTCTATTGGCTCTTCGATGGTATGCCAGTGCGTCCCCCGGTCTATTTGGTGCTTGGCAATTCTCTTTTCCATTTCGGAGTCAAATGCCTGCCCCGTTGCCAGATATACTGGGGTCAGATTACTTTCAATGGCTAGCTGTTCTGCAAAGGCACTTTTTCCGGACCGAGCGCCGCCGAGCACAAGAGTTGACGATGATATCTGTCTCTCAGTCATTGTTTGCCCTGTCTATCAAATGAATAAAAGATCCGGCCACATTGGATCGAAGGAGACCCGCCGGGCTCAAACTTTCTTCCTTTGCGTTGGTGAGGGAAAATAGAGGTGTATCTTCGCCTATTTGAGTGACACTCGCATAGTGAAATTCATGGGCTTTAAACGTTGTACCCTTACTGCCGAGAAAACTGTTTTCAGCCAAAGTCGCATTTCGATAACCCAAATGTAATTTGGGTTGCTCAAACGATGTTTCCACGGGCAGTAGATCCGCCATTGAAAAGGTTGCTCCTGATCCATCTGTCAAAGACCGGCCAAGGGTCATGTAGCCACCGCATTCACCAAAAATATAGGTTCCCTTGCTGGCAGCGGAGCGAAGGCCGTTCATAAATGTGTCTGCCGTAGACAATTGCCCCGCAAAAAGTTCAGGATAACCGCCGGGTAGATAAATGAAGTCGGCAGCGTCATTTGGAGCTTCATTATTGAGAGGAGAGAAGAAAGAAAGTTCAGCACCGGCCTCCTTCCAGTCTGCTAACAAATGGGGATAACAGAAGGCAAAAGCATCGTCTTGGGC
>JAESPT010000194.1 GCA_016765515.1 Sneathiella sp.
AGCAGGCTGCGTCTGCTAATCTTCATTGGGTCACCACAACGGCGCCGCGGGAGCGGTTTGAACTGGGATCCTTGTTCAGCATGGCTTTATGAAAATCCGCCACTGTCAGCCAAACCGGAGGATATTTATAGCGGGCCACGTCCAAAATCAGCACACGATCCGTCTCTGCATCATAGGCAGCGACAGGAGAAATATGACCGTCCCCTTCCTGTCCAATGGGCTCGCGGGAGTAATTGGCGACAAACCGTTTGTCAGGATCGGCGAGCGTTGCTTTGAGGGTATCGCGCAGCCAGGTCACATCAAATTCATCCGCATGATGATAGTCTGCTTTCACGCCCAAATTCTGAAAGAATTGCGCCAGTTGCGGCAGCACCAGGCCTTCATGTTCCACCATGGCGTAGGATTTCACCTTCTGGTTCTCAGGGGTGAAGATTGCGGTTTGGGTGAACAACGGCCAAGGGTAGAGTTGCGGTGGTGTGGGACGTTTCACATCGAAAGAATTCATCACACCGGCAATTGTCGCCGGACCGCAAAATGTCAGGATATGTTCACTTTCCAGAAAACTGGCCAGTTTCAGATAATCAGTACGGATCTCCGCATTGTTAAACAGCTTTGTTCCTTCAGCCGTGGTGAGATAGATATTCTCATCGGCCTGGGCCGCGCCGAGCAGGGAAGCTGAGAAAAGAGCGGCTGCAAAGGCTGTGTTTTTCAGGAATTTCTTCATTTTTGTTCTCCAAACCATTTCGCCAATACTTCGATGTCTTTGTTTGTCAGGTCTTTAACCAGTTCGCGCATGACCAGGGCTTGACCACCGGTCCGTTTCCCCGATTGGTAATGACGCAGAGCATTGGCAAGGTAGACGGGCTGCTGGCCTGCTATAATTGGGACATCGGCCAGTTCAGGTTTGCCGTCGGCCCCATGGCAGGAGAGACATTGAGCAGCGATTGCTGGCATAGTGTCCTGATTGGTCTCTTTTGCAAAAGCAGCGGATCCCATCATCAAACTTATCGCTATGAGGGAAACCCCGGCGCAGATGTTGATCATTTTGTTCATTTTCAGCCTTTCAAATCTGGCGGTCAGGCCTGGATATTTACATTGATCATCATACCCGTATCTTCGTGAGGCAGGATGTGGCAGTGCATGACATAGCGACCATCAAAATCCGTAAAGCGGGTCCGGAACGTCACGGTTCCGGCCGCTGGAACTCCGATAGTATCCATCCACGGTTTATGAGCATCGGGCACGCCGTTGACGTGGGTCACCTGGAACGGATTGACGTGAATATGGATCGGATGAGGGAAAGGAGTGGTATTGATCAGGGTCCATTCTTCCACTGCCCCGACTTTCGATGTGACGTCATCGCGTTTGGGATCGAAGGGTTGGCCGTTAATGGTAAACTCCGTGTCATGGAAAAAGCCTTTCACCTCTGCAAAGCCCAGAACCATTTTCCGGTGACCGGTGATCTCCTTGTCTGCAATCGGTTTCAGGATTGAATTGGTCGGCAATTTCCCTTGCGGAATAGCGCGGCCGAAGGGAATACCCTCAGGCACGCTGGGATCATTGGCCGGGATCACAAATATCTCAGCCAGATCAACCGCTGGCAGCGCCTGTTTCCCCTGATTAAAGGCCGGCCGGCGTAACGTATAGGCGCCTGGTTTTTTCCCCTTGATTAGCAAGTTGACCCGATTGCCCGGTGCCACATGGATTTCATCCATTCGTTCGGCTTGCGGAAGAGGATTGCCATCGCGGCCAATCTCATAAATCTCCAGTCCGTCCAGGCGGAAAGGGAAAAACTGAGCGTCACCCGCATGCAGGATACGCCAGTGCTGGACCTCTCCTTCGCGGATATAGATCCGGGGTTTGTATTGACCGTTCACAAGGAAATCCCGTTCCGCATCCAACGGCCAGATCGGTTCTTCCGAGTTTAGAATGCCATCGATACCGGGGATCGGCGCCTGAATGACAAGGACCCGCTCGACAGCCTCTTTTATTTCAGGGACGTCGTCCAAGGTACCGTTAATAATGGCCATGCCGGCGGCACCGGAGGCAACCTGCGCTGAAACGGAGCCATGCCGGTGGGGATGATACCAGTAGTTACCGGCAGGATGATCTTCGGGTATTTTCACCACATAATTAAAATGCTGACCGGGTTCAATCTGCAGATAAACATTGTCACTGTTGCCCTTTGGGCTCACATGAAAGCCGTGATAATGCATATTGGTGGTATTGAACCGGTTGGGAACATTGACCAATGTTTTGTCATCGGTGGGATTAGGCGGCATTCGATTTTCAAAGGCCAGCTCCAGCGTGTCCCCGGGAGACAGACGCAGGGTCGGGCCGGGTAAACTGTTGTTGAAATTTCGAAGCAATGCGGGGCCACTTGGCAGCTGCACCTGATTAAAGCTCATATACATTTTCGTGCGAAGCTGACCATCCACCGACCGAAATTCGGGCGGATTGGGTAAATCATTGAGCAGGCCTAATGGAGAAAAACTGGCTTTTCGCTCTAGCGCATGGCTAAATCCGTCACCGGAAATTCCCTTGAAGAGGACACCCCCTGCAGAAAGTGCGGCTGCACCCGCAAGAAATGCGCGCCGGTCTATTATTCCCATTCTTTATTCCCTCCCCAAGGTCAGTTTATGCATTTATAGACACGCACATATAAGGAGTAATAAGCGCTGACCATTCACAAGTAAAGCGCGTCCCTTATAATGTAGGCATCAGGCAATTTGCAACCGCATTAATCTTGCTTTTTTTCCTGTTCCCTCCCTTCCTGTATCTCAGAAATGTTGTTAAATATTAGTAAACTTCTGATGGAATTTTCGAATGAGCGGAGGATTATTAATTAGTTTGTTGGCAGACAGAGAAGTTTGACCATAGGCAAAGGGCCTGCTCCCTTATTTAAGGAGAGCAGTTGGCGAGAATATTTGGAGTATGATGGTGTTCAGCGTTTTCAGGCTGATCCGTTAATGAGTCACATGTACACTGCTCATCCTTTGAAGAAAAAAAGGAACCGGTGGTACGATTAAGTGAGATAATGTTACTGTACTGACGAGCGCCGGGACATATGCTTGATGGACACGAGTTCCGGTACTCTGGTCGTGATTATTCGTACCACCGGTAACGAGTATCAGTTTCGTTATGTCGGTCGAGTACGTCTCTGGTTAGGATGGGGCAAACCTCATACGATTGCTGCCGATCTCTGGCGCTAACCTAGCGGAAGACTTAACATCGCAATTCGTTGAAGAATAAAAAGGTCGGTCCTGTCCAAAGGTGTCTGTGACACACCCCTCATGCATGAACCTGTATATATAGGAACAGGTATGCACACGTTCAAGGGGTGAAAAGTAAATTATTTTTCAATTAAATAATATTTGAAAAAGCACCTTCATACTTGGTATAATAGAATATGCTCAATTATGAACTCGTCAGGATTTAAGCCTGAAGATCACCGCCACATGCGGTTCTAGCAGATTTCCCGTTTTATCAAATTAGTAATCAGACACTCTTTAACGAGGGACTATCAATGCTGAATGCAAATCAACTCCAACTCCTTTATCCAAAAGCAACAGAAGCCCGCATCGACGCTTTCCTGGCAAATCAAGATCGATTGTTCGGTCAGTTTGGCATCAATAAAAATTCGACGCGGTTGCATTTCTTTTTGGCGCAGATCGGCCACGAGTCTGCGGGATTAACCAGAACAACAGAAAACCTTAACTATAGCGCGGAGCGATTGCGTGTTGTCTGGCCATCCCGG
>JAESPT010000195.1 GCA_016765515.1 Sneathiella sp.
GAAGAGCCCTGTTAATAGACGCGAATATGGACCAGGCCAACATGGGCAAGGCCGTAAGAGTAAGCTCTCCGACTTTGGTATCCATTTACGGGCGAAACAGAAGCTTAAAGGCTACTACGGTAACATCACCGAAAAATCTTTCCGTCGTCTGTATGCAGAAGCTGTCCGTCTGAGAGGCGATACATCAGAAAACCTCATCGGTCTTCTGGAACGCCGGTTGGACGCCGTTGTCTACCGTATGAAATTCGTTCCAACTGTCTTTGCTGCCCGTCAGTTCGTGAACCACGGTCATGTTACAGTGAACGGCAAGAAAGTGAACATTGCGTCCTTCCAGGTTAAAGTAGGAGACGTTATTGAAGTTCGCCAAAAATCAAAGCAGATGGCCCTCGTGCTTGAAGCTGCTGGCAGTGCAGAACGGGATATTCCTGAATATATGGACGTTGATCACAGCGCCATGAAAGGGACCTTCAATACTATTCCTGGCTTGTCAGAAGTTCCTTACCCCGTTGTTATGGAACCAAACCTGATCGTTGAATTCTACTCTCGCTAAAATACGCGAGACGTGCTCAATAGGAAGCCGGGCAGCCTCAGGGTTGCCCGGTTTTTTTATGTCCGCTTCATCTGTATTCTGACTATCGCCGGAATAAGTGACGGAGATTCTTTCCCTTTTTCATTGAAAATGATTATAACTATTCCAGATTTCTTACATTGGCAATTTTCAAATCCATGTGAAAACTACTATGCTCTCCAATGTGTTGAGACTGGCAATTTTTCTGACAATGTTGATTTCCACTTCCTTTGTTGGTCAAGCAAATGGGAATGACTGGAAATTAGATGTTGCAGCTTACAAAATCCCAAACGTGTTAGAGCCGGATGGCAGCGGCGAATATAATAAAATTCTCAAAAAGATTACTTCAAAGACAGGGATTGTATTTCACCTAGACGTCTTACCAATTGCACGCGCCAGAGCTGGATACAAAAATGGAGACTATGATTGCTTAATTCCTCTAGACCCAATCTTTGAGCAACAACATCAAGATCATCTTCAGTCAATTTCATTTTATGAAGCCAGACTGTATGCATTTACGCAAAGAGAAAAAGCTCCCATTACAGATATTAGGGGGCTGGATGGACTGCGCGTGGGAGGAGAGCTCGGTATGCCCTATACGCCAGAACTGACTAGGATAATTGGAAATAATAAAGCCAAAAGCCTTAAAAGCTTGGTTGAAATGCTCGCGTTGAACAGATATGAGGCCATCCTTGCTTATACACCAGATATATTGGAGCTGCTAAAACTAGAGGGTCCTGACGTCCTTTCATACGACCTCCAATTCCCCCTAGCGATATACAAAGATTCCCTTACCTGTCGTCCGACAAATCGTAACTCAGATCTAATGATCAAGATTAATCGTGTATTGACCGAACTGGGATACTAATCAACCCGTCACACTCACAGAAAATAAAATTTACTATTTATGGGCAATCTTCGTTTTGGAGATAGTAAGCATTTTTATGCGCTGAGTAGTGAGATTGCAGTTGAAGCAACTCACAATGAGCAATATCTATGACAAATCTGAACAGTCGGTAGTAGGGGATCAGTGATCCATGGAGTTTTTAAACGTTTTTACCACGCCTGAAGCCTTTATTGCGCTTTTTACATTGATCATCATGGAAATCGTACTTGGGATCGATAACCTGATTTTTGTCTCGATCCTCAGCAATCGTCTACCGGAACATCAACAGAAAATGGGCCGAACAGTTGGTATTGCATTGGCGTTGGTGTTGCGACTGGCGCTTTTGTCACTGATCGCCGTGATTGTCACCCTGACAGAGCCGGTATTTGAGCTGTTCGACCATGCCTTTTCCTGGCGGGATGTGATCATGCTTGGCGGAGGATTGTTTCTTGTCTGGAAAGCTACGTCAGAAATTCATCATAACGTGGATGGCGCCGAGGAAGATGATGACGGGATAAAGCCGGTTAAAAGCCTCTTTTCCGTCATCATTCAAATTCTGCTACTGGATCTGGTCTTCTCTCTCGACAGTATTATTACAGCAGTAGGAATGACCGATGAGCTGGCGATTATGGTTATTGCTGTCATTGTTGCCGTATGTGCCATGATGCTGGCAGCAACACCTTTGTCCAACTTCATCTCGAGAAACCCGACCGTTGTTATGCTGGCCCTCGGTTTTCTTCTGATGATCGGTATGACATTGATTGCCGAAGGGCTCGGCTTCCACGTGCCGAAGGGTTATATCTATGCGGCCATGGCTTTTTCTGCCGCTATCGAGGGGCTAAATATGCTGGCAAAAAGCGCGCGCAAAAAGAAAAAAGTTTAGTTTTCAACGAAGGGGTTAGTGAGAGATGCCTCTGTTTGCGGGGCATCCTCAATGGTGGCAACAGAGCCATGCACTTTCACTTTGTGCTCTGCTATCATTTTGAGGGCATGGGGGTAAATGCGATGTTCCTGTACCAGGATGCGGGCAGCCAGACTGTCTGCAGTGTCGCCCGCTAAAATTGGCACAACGGCTTGCGATATGATCGGACCGTCATCCATTTCAGGGCGAACAAAATGCACCGTACAACCGGTAAAGCGCGTCCCAGATTCAAGGGCGCGCTCATGTACATGCAGTCCTTTGAAAGCCGGGAGCAAAGAGGGATGAATATTGATGATCCGATCCCGCCAGCGATTAACAAAGTCTGAGGTCAACAAGCGCATGAAACCCGCGAGACAAATAAGATCGACTTTTTTTGACGACAAATAGTCACTTACATCGGTATCGAAACTTTCCCGATCTTCATAATCCCGGTGATTGATGACTTTGGTATCGATATTGTGCTTTTTCGCAAAATCCAGGCCAGCAGCATCCGGGTTGTTTGATAATACGGTCACAACTTCGGCCGGGAAACCGTCAGCTTCGCAGGCTTTGACCAGCGCCTGCATGTTGGTGCCGCGCGAGGAGATCAGGATCGCTATTTTCACTGCATAAACGCCTTTTCCAGATCTTTGATGACAACCTGTTCCTGATCCTTATTGCGAGAGACTAGCTGTCCAATTTTCTGAACCTGTTCACCATTGGCAGTCAGCAATTCCAAAGCCTGTTTTTCATGAGACGGATCGACGGCGACAATCATTCCCAAACCACAGTTAAAGGTTGTTGCCAATTCGCGCGGTTCAATATTGCCTAGCTCAGCCAACCACTTGAAAAGTGGCGGTAATTTCCAGGCATTTGCGTCCAGCTCTGCCGTCAGGTTATCCGGCAGGATACGCGGAATATTTTCGTACAAGCCGCCGCCTGTAATGTGAGACAGAGCTTTGATATAACCGGCACGAACACCTGCCAAACAGCTTTTTACATAAATTCGGGTTGGGGCGATAAGCGCATCACCCAAACTTACATTTTCATCAAAGGGAGCAGGGGCTTGTAAGTCCACCTTGAAGTCTTTGATTAATCGTCTTACAAGCGAATATCCGTTTGAATGCACACCGGATGAAGACAGACCGAGAAGGATATCTCCTTCTTTCAGGGTATCTGCTTTTAACAATTGATCCCGCTCCACTGCACCAACGGTGAAGCCCGCCATGTCGTAATCGCCTTTGGCGTACATGCCGGGCATTTCAGCCGTTTCGCCGCCGACAAGAGCACAACCAGCCTGACGACATCCTTCGGCAATGCCAGCGATAATATCGCGCGTTGCATCCACATCAAGGCCGCCTGTGGCGAAATAATCGAGGAAAAAGAGAGGTTCCGCCCCTTGCACCACCAGATCATTCACACACATGGCAACAAGGTCTATGCCAACCGTATCGTGCTTGTTCATTTCGATGGCGACTTTAAGTTTGGTACCGACGCCATCAGTTGCAGAAACCAGCAGAGGATCTTTGAAACCTGCGGCTTTTAGATCAAACAGCGCGCCGAAACCTCCCAGATCAGCGTTAGCGCCTGGTCGGCGCGTACTTGCTGCGAGAGGCTTGATGGCATCTACAAGAGAATTTCCGGCTTTGATATCAACGCCGGCATCCTTGTAACTATAACTTTTTTTGGAGCTATCGGTAGTCATGCGATATGGTGTATCCAATGTCGTGATTCTAGAAGCGTCAACATACGAATTTTCCAGTGGTTTGCAATGACGGAAACAAAACTAAATTTAAGCTCTCTCGTTGTCCTCAGTCTGATGGTGGCGGGTTTTTTCTATATAACCCTGAATAATGCCACCGCGGTAGAGGACGGATTATATGTGATACGCGGAATTTCTGTCGATGTGACGGCGAATTCTGCCAGCGAAGCCCGCACAATCGCTGTTGCTGAGGGGCAACAACGGGCTTTCCGGGCAATGCTCAGGAAAATGACCCCTAAAAGTTATCATGCAGAATTGCCGGAAATCAGTGATTCTGAACTGACGTCAATGGTAACGGGATTTCAGGTCTCCAAAGAAAAAACTTCCTCGACACGGTATCTTGCTGATCTGACTTTTGATTTTAAACGGAATATGATTCTTCCCATTCTGGATGCGCGGGACATTCCTTATTCTGAAACGGTGAGCAAGCCACTTCTTGTTTTACCCGTTTTTGATAATGCCGGGGTGAAAAATCTTTGGAATGAACCCAATCCGTGGCGCGATGCCTGGATTGGTATTTTTGATCGCAATGAGGGGCCGACAGGAAATCAGAAACGGATGGATGATTGGGCGCAGATAAAAACCCTGCCTATTCTGGTTCCGTCAGGAACACTGGATGATTTTAAAGCGGTGAGTGTTGAGGATGCGGTCAATCTAGTTGATCAACCCATGAAAGATATTTCTGATCTGTATGGCGCAGGAGCTGTTCTTGTTGCCTATGCGACCTTACAAAGTCAGGGCGGTATCCGGCGTCTTGATATTTCCTATCAGCGCAATGATTTTTTATCAGCGGCCGTGGTTGAGAGCTTCACGGGCGGGGATACGGATCCGGATATATATCGGGCCGCCATTTTTGATGTTGTGGAAAACCTCCAGGAAGGTTGGAAAGATCAGAATATTCTTGATCGTTCAGTTATTAATAAACTCGCCGTATCAAGCCAGATTTCCGGACTGAAGGAATGGATGCAGATTCAGGAAAAGGTAAAATCAATCCCGGCCATTCAGTCAATAACCGTCCGTGAACTTTCTATAGACAAGGCCTTCTGGGAATTTTCCTTTGTTGGTGAAATTGAACAACTTGCAGGTGCCCTTGCGCAACGGGACCTTGTGCTTCAAAATAGTGAAGGCTACTGGACGATGGATACCAGGATCAGCAATTGAGTGACCGTCGCATACATGGATTGAATATCGGATTTAAATGTGAATATTCCCAATAGTATTACCTTAGCCCGCATCATAACAGTGCCGCTCATCGTCTGGCTCATTTTGCGCGAAGAAATGCTGTTGGCCTTTGTCTTTTTTCTGCTCGGCGGCATTTCAGATGCCTTGGATGGTTTGATTGCGAAGCAATTTGATCTGGTGACGCGCCTTGGAAAATATCTGGATCC
>JAESPT010000196.1 GCA_016765515.1 Sneathiella sp.
GAAGCCTTTTACTTCAGTTACTGTCAGTCCATCCACACCGATTGATGTCAGCGCATCGCGAACATCATCCAGTTTGAAGGGCTTTATGATGGCCATCACGAGTTTCATCTTGTCACCTCTTGGGCTTTGAATACGGGTCAGGGCTGTATCGCCCCGTTACAGGGGGAGTACTTCAAGACCTGTGCCAATTTCTGAGGCAGACAATTTATATCAATTAAAACAAATGGATATGAAAGAAGCGCCCAAATAATGGGCGCTCCTGCTATTTTATTTGAAAGGAAATATGCCTAAAATATAGCCTGTGCCTGTATTTTAGGCATTAAGGACCGCTAGCGCTGTTTCTGATGCTTTACTCAGTCTGAGAAGTTTGTTTTCCTGATTAGGCGGTGCCATTAACATCATGCCAACGGGGAATTTATCTGCAAAACCGCAGGGGAGTGTTGTCGCACATAATCCCAGCAGATTTGCAAGCCGGGTCAGGCTGATCGACATCATCGCAGCGTCCAGATAAAGCGCTTCATTTTCATAGAGAGGGGCCAGGGCTGGCGGCGGCGCGGGAACAGTGGCACCAATAACCAGATCAAATCCAGCTGTTTGTTTAAGATAATCCGCTTGAAACGCTTTCAGGCCCATATAAATACTGAGGATGCCGGGAGCGCTGAAATTATCCGCCGATAAGAACCGGGTGGCGATAGGGGCAAACATACCCTCTGGATTTTCTCGAATTTTATCCGCCCATAAGACATTGCCTTCAATATTGGCCGGGGATCCATGTTTAGCGCAGGTTGTCAGAATATCCTCAAATACCGGGACAGGACCTTCAACCACTTCTGCTCCCGCATCCTTCAAACAGTTCAGGCCAGTATCGATTTGTCGCTGGATATCAGTCTCGACAAGGTCGTCAAAGACAGTTGTCGCCCGTAATATACGCACACCTTTTAATGTCGATCCCTTCAAGTCGGCCGGTGCCTTGCCACTGAGGATTGCGCTGATAGCATTAGCATCGGCAATGTCTTTGGTCAGCGGACCGATTGTATCCTGAGTGGGGGAGAGGGGAACTGATCCTTCCAATGAGATCAGGCCATGGGTGGTTTTAAGTCCCGTTATACCGCACCAAGCGGCAGGAATTCGCACAGAGCCAGCTGTATCCGATCCAATGGCAGCGGCGGCCAAGCCATGATAGACGGACAGAGCCGCCCCGGAAGAAGATCCCCCCGGCACCCGCTCAACGTCATCATCAAAAGGGTTACGCCCTGTACCCGTCCACGGATTATTACCAAGCCCTGAAAAAGCGACATCCGGCATGTTCGTCTTACCAAGACAAATCATGCCCGCACGGGTCGCCCGTTTCAGACATTCAGCATCATCCTCGGGAATTCGCCCTTGCAAAAGTTTTGCGCCGGCTTCGGTGGCGATATCTTTTGTATCAAATAGATCTTTCCAAGAGATGGGAACACCATCCAAGGAGCTTCGCCGCTGTTTCAGTTTGGCGCGTGCTGAGGCTGCTTTTGCTTCCGCTAAAGCTCTTTCTTCTGTCAGGCGAACAAAAATAACCCGATCGGGATCCTTTTCCTTGATGCGGTCCAGGAAATATTTTGTTAGATCAACAGGATCAATTTCGCCCTGATCGATTTTGCGGCCAAGTTCAAGGGCCGTCAATGTGTGCCAATTATTTGTCATTGGCAGAGGTTAGCGATAATCTGTTAGGTGAGCAACATAGTCGTATGAAATGGAATCAACATGGCGCAAGAAAATATACCCCAGTTTAGGAATATAGACGTCCTTGTTGTTGGCGGGGGTTTGAATGGCCTGCCCTTTGCCATTGCAGTGGCGTCGGCCGGGCTCGACGTCGTTCTCTTGGAGAGAGAAGATCCGGCTACTGTCGTTAACGCCGGATTTGACGGCCGGGTATCGGCAATCGCTCATGCCTCTCGAAATTTGTTTAAAAGTATTGGCGTCTGGCCGTATGTCAGCGAAGTCGAGCCTATGCTGGATATTCGCATTACCGACGGTCCTTCCAAGTTATTTCTTCATTATGATCACCGCCAGTTGGGGGATGAGCCTTTTGGACATATGGTTGAAAATCGTCATTTGCGAATGGCTTTGCTCAAACGGGCCGGTGAAATTGAGACCCTAACTTTGCTTGCGCCCGCATCCTATGAAAGCATTGAGCGGGATGCAGAGGGGGTGACTGCTGTATTGTCAGATGGTCAAACCCTTCGTTCCCGATTAGTCGTCGCAGCGGATGGGCGTTTGTCTCGCCTTCGGAATTTGGCCGGTATTGAAACAGTGGGCTGGTCTTATGATCAGTCTGGCATTGTTTGTACGGTCGCTCATGAATTTCCGCATAACGGCGTTGCGCAGGAACGTTTTCTCAATCCTGGCCCTTTTGCAATCCTGCCGATGACTAAAAACCGTTCTTCTCTTGTTTGGACCGAACAGACAGAAACAGCGGCGACAATCATGAAGCTGAGTGACGACGATTTTCATAAAGAAATGGCGAGCAGATTTGGCGACTATCTTGGAAAACTGGAGGTCGTTGGTCCCAGATGGAGTTATCCGCTCGCCTTGCATCAATCACATGACTATATTGCAAACCGCCTTGCCCTGATTGGCGATGCTGCTCATGGAATGCACCCGATTGCAGGCCAGGGCCTTAACCTTGGGCTGCGGGATGTGGCTGCTCTTGCAGAAGTAGTGATTGACGCGGCGCGTCTTGGTCAGGATCCGGGATCTCTGAATACGCTGACAAATTTTCAGCGTTGGCGCCGCTTTGACAGTCTGGCTTTGCTTGCAATAACAGACGGGCTGAACAAGTTATTCACGATTGACGTGGCTCCTGTTCGTCTTGCCCGGGATCTGGGCCTCGCTGCCGTGAATAAAATGCCAAAACTCAAAGGGAGTTTTATGGAACATGCTCGCGGTACGGTGGGTGATCTACCGCGACTTTTGCAGGGGAAACCTCTATAAGACGGACTAATTTAAGGGTCGCGGCTTAACCCATTTGCAGCAAGGTTGGTGAGATAGGCTTCCCAGATATCTTCCTGATTAAGCCCCAGATCATAGAGATAACTCCACGAAAACAATCCCGTATCATGAAGGTCGTCAAAATTCAGGCGAACCGCATAATTGCCAACGGGCTCCAGAGACATGATACCCACATGTCGCCGTCCGGATATCAGTTGTTTTTGACTGGGGCTATGTCCCTGTACTTCCGCTGACGGGCTTTCGACGCGCAAGAGTTCCGCTGAATATTCGAATTTATTTCCGTCGGCGAAAGAGATAACCAGAATTTTTTCCGCTTTTTTCAGGCGGACTTCAATAGGTTTAGGGCGACCCGCGCGTTCATATAATATTCCGGACATGTTATGAGACGCTTTCTTCAATCTTTCGGGCTTCATCCACCAGCATTATTGGAATGCCATTGCGGATTGGAAAGGCGAGACCGGCTTTTTCGCTGATGAGTTCATTCGTTTTACGATCGAATTTAAGCAAACTTTTCGTCAGAGGACATACCAGAATTTCCAGTAATTTTGCATCAACCTGTGACACCTCGACGGATGGATCTTCAGAGGATTGTGTGTCTGTCACGAGGTACTCCTGAACTTATTGAACGGTTTTATTGGGGTTGCTTTGCGGCATCATCATTGTGAGGAGGCTGATTAAAAGCTCAGAGCGGGCAAAGACGTCCTCTGCTTCCAATAAGGCTTGTTTCTCAGCCGGCGAGAAAGGGCAAATCATTGAAAGAGAATTGACCAGATTATCATCCGCCAGATTATTCAAGGCTTCCCAGTCGTCTTCCTCATTATCAAATTCAAGGAAATGATTGAGCACATTTTGCAGGCGGTCTCTGTTTACAGGTTCATTTGGCGCGAAAGTCAAATCCGTTTTAAAGGGTGTGTAATCAGCTTTTATCTGCCGATATCGCGTTATGCGATCTAATTCTTCAATGGTTTTAAACCGGCATACACCTTCAAGTGTTATGCTGAAATTCCCATCGTCAGACTCGCTGAATTCGCAGATCTTACCGGCGCAGCCAACGGAATAAAGAACGGGTTCGTGGGATGGATCTTCAGGATCCAGAGGCTGGATAATACCGATCACCCGGTGACTTTCCATCGCATCCCGAACCATATCGATATAGCGAGGTTCAAAGACATGGAGAGGCAACTGGCCTGTCGTTAGAAGCAGAGCACCAGACAAGGGAAATATCGGCAGAATTGCCGGCAATTGTTCTAATCCGGATGTGGTGCCCTGATCACTCATGAGAATAACAACGATGAAAGTTGGCGGCGTAAGTCTTTGCTAATGTCGTGCATCGGACCTAAAACTTCAAATAATTTAAGAAGTTCCTGGCGGGCTACTGCGTCATTCCACTCTCGATCTCTCTTGATAATCTCAAGGAGTTCCTCGCCGCCGCTCGTATAATTTTCGCTGCCGATTAGAGCTTGGGCATATTCAAGGCGGGCGTCAAGATTATCTGGTTCAGCCGTTACCTTTTCTGCAAGAGGAGCAAGTTCCCCTGCATTAGCCGCATTTTCCGCAAGAGAAAGGGCAGCAAGGGCCGCCGAGACGGCTTTGCTCTCTTTATCGTCTTCCTCCAAAGTACTGAGAAGGTTTCGGGCGGCCTCCACCTCTCCGAGTTTAAGGTGGACCCGTGACAGATGGGCTTTGGCTTCCACGTTATTTGGTTCAATCTCCAGGATTTGAGAAAAAGAGGATAGGGCGACTTCCATATTTTCATCTTCGAGCGCCGCAAGACCACTTTCCATGGCGACGTCTACAGGCGACGCTTCGATTGGACCATCCGCATTTTTCTCAATAAATTCTTTGATTTGGCTTTCCGGGATGACTCCCATAAAACCATCTACCGGTTGACCGTTCTTAAAGGCAAAGACTGCTGGAATGGATTTCACCCGAAGCGCTTGTGCGATTTGTGGATTCTCGTCGATATCTATTTTAACGAGAGAAACACCGCCGCCTGCATTACCTACAATTTTTTCTAGTATCGGACCCAATTGCTTGCATGGGCCGCACCACGGGGCCCAAAGGTCAACCAAAACAAGCCGTTTTTCACTCGCCTCAACGACATCGGCGTTGAAGCTTTCAGTTGTAGCGTCAACGATCAAGTTGGCAGTATCCGTCATATTTTTGTCGAGTAGCGTTTCCATAAGCTCACTATACCAATTTCTTTAAAATTTACCAATGACGCTTACGCATCTAGATCCAAGGGCATAGCAGGTTCATTTGCCCAAATTCAAGAGGATCCTCAAATTTCCCGGTTTTTATGGGTCGAGGGTTAGGACGCGAGCGCTATGACCACAGAATTTTATAAATTTTATAAGATCACTTGATGAAATTTGTGTTGTTTTGTCGTTAATCAAGGGGTGAAAATTTAAGAAATTCTCCTCGACCATGCGCGCATCCAGCAAAACCGTTACCCGTAAGTCCGTATCATTGATTAAGGCAAAGGGGGTCACGGACCCTGGTTCAATGCCGAGAACGTCGATGAGAAGTTCTGCTTTTCCGAAACTGAGATTTTTTGCACCGATTTGTTTGCGAAGGGATTTCAAATCCACCTTGGTATCTTCCAGGCACACGAAAGGATAAAGATCTCCATTTTTGTCTTTCAAGAACAAGTTCTTGCTATGACCCCCGTCCAGTTCTCTGGATACTTTCTGAGCTTCCTCTACGGTAAATACAGGATTGTGATGGTGCGTATTGTGAATGATTCCTAATTCATCAAGACGACTGAACAAAGTTTCCGGTGTAGCACGCATGTATTATGGTCCCTGAAGGGTTTAAATTTGGTCCGGAGAATAGCTTGGAGGCCAACAAAGAGCTATGGGGAAAAATAAAATGACAATTTTTTAAAATCGCGCTTGCATTCACATTCAAGATAACTATTATCCCGGCTCGCAACACCGTTGCATGCCGAGCGGGCGTAGCTCAGGGGTAGAGCATAACCTTGCCAAGGTTAGGGTCGTGAGTTCGAATCTCATCGCCCGCTCCAATTTATCAAAAGGCCTTGCCAGTAGTGGCGAGGCCTTTTTGATTCTACGCCGTTTTCTGCTTTTTCATTCTTTCGTTTAAAACTGAAAATCGTTGGCTTGAAGCTGTGAACTATTGATACCTGTCAACAGGATTGAGTCTGATGATTCAAATTCAATCAAGGTGTTATTGCCTTGCTGAGTGATTGCCAAATCTACGGTCGATGCTATGGCTGGGTGCAAAGCAAAATCCAGCTGGTCAACTGATCCAGCGCCTGCCTGATAAATGTTCTTGAACGGTCTGGGTCGCAGTAGTGATGACCGAATTTTATAAAATTTTCTATTATGAGATATTGATCTGGCAGGAGATTGTCAGTAAGAAATCGATTATTTTATGCTCCTTCATCGTTGATGAATGCTTTCAAAATACTGTCTGGGTAATTTCAACATATCAACAATTAGTCAGAAATGTCTATTTAAACTCAAATAGTTAGAAATGTAATTACATACATTATTACTAAAAATTTTCTGATATTTTTCATGTTTTAGGCATTCATTTTAGTCAATTCGCTTCCTTAATCAGATTTTCTGTTTTTCAGATTGTGGAATAAGTGTGGCATGACAGTTTTGGTGAAATCGAATACCCTGCAACTCTTCACTTACACATAGCCGTTTCAGTAAATTGGAATTCTTATAATGACACAGAAGATTTGGACGATATATCTTTCCGGTGAAATCCATTCTGATTGGCGAGAACAGATTGCGACGGGTGTGGCGGAAGCCGATTTACCGGTTCAATTGACCAGCCCAATAACGGTTCATGAAGATAGTGATGATTGCGCAGTTGCGATCTTTGGAGCGGA
>JAESPT010000197.1 GCA_016765515.1 Sneathiella sp.
CAAAAGTTCTTCTTTATATCCAAAACCCGCCGACGCAAGTTCATAGAAATACCGGCTATTGGCGGCTTGTTCTTCAGGCAACATACCACCTTCACCGGAACAGATGCCGGTTCCGGCTAACTCCGCGCCTGTGGAGAGAGCTATTTTTGCCTCTTCAGACAAAGCACCAAAACTCATGTCGGACACAAATAACGGAATTTTGAGGGTGAGCGGTTTTTTAGCATTTGGGCCGATGACCAATTCAGTTCCGACATTCCGGTCATCCATCAGCGGTTTTCGGGCGAATTGTGCCGGCAATATTTGAATGTCATTCCAATCTGGGAGCTGAGGGCGAGGAACGCCCATGGCTGTCATCTCGCCGTGATGCCCAACTTTACTCAACCCATCTTTTGCCAGGTCATGAATTTCTTTTACGGTCGGTTCTTCCGGGGTCGGGGCGGCAGTGGGCATTTTGCCTTGAGTTGATTTTGGTAGCGCTTCAGCCGATTGTGTGGCGTTGCTTACAGGAAGGCGAGAATGGGTGCCGTCACAATAGGGCGCATTGTTACTGTGTTTGCACATACAGAGAAAGGCGTCTCCACTTTCCGCTGCTTCAAATGCCAGGGGCGTAAAAGATGTGTCGCGGTGAGAACCGTCGCAAAAAGGTTGGTTTGAAGATTTTCCGCAAGCGCACCAGTGATAGGTTTCTCCTGCCTCCAAAATTGCTTTTATAGGTTTCCGATCGGCGATGGTTGGTTTGTCCATAGATTCTATCCCAAAGGGTGAAAGTGTGACGATAATGTCAGAGAAGGATTTTAATTGTTTTTATAATAAGAAGAAGACCAGTATTTGTTGATATTTTGTTCTCAAAAAATGAACAATAGGAATGAACGATATCAATTTTGGGGAGAGCAAAATAACCAACTATTCCCTCTCAGGAATATTTGACAGTGCATATAGGATAAAATATTAGTAATATTTAATTTAACTGCTGAACTCCTGTAGAGTTAATGGATTGTAAATTTCTTATTTCTAGAATGATAACCGTGTAAAATTTATAAACAACCGCTTTTCAATCAGAAGGGGTGAAGGAGGGGCCGTTAATGGAAAAACCACGCATTATTTCTCGTAAAACGACCGGTTTGCAAGCCGGACTTGGTCATAACCGGCGCCATATACCGCCTGAAGATTTGCAAGCGGAACTAGAAGCACTTAGAATTGCTGAAGAAAAGACAGAAGCATCCCGTGACGTTTCTCCAAAACTCATAGACTATATTTATGAAGTTCGGTTTTTCCAGGGCGGTAGCTTGTCTCAGGGAGAGCTTGAAGCGTTTGATCTGAAACATGCGGAACGGCAATTACATGTCATTTTGGGGGTGACCCGCTTGCCGGTCGACACCAGAATTATTGAAAAACATATTGCCGATGAAGAGAGGCAAATCAAGGATGCCGCCCGCAATCGCCGACTGCTCAGGGCGCTAACGACCCATCATCACTGGTTGCAAGGAAAAAAAGATGGCATCCGGGCTGATTTGTCCAATGAAGATTTGAGTAATGTGAATTTTGAAGGGCGCGATCTAAGCCATGTGAGCCTTACCAATGCCAAATTATCGGGCGCAATCCTGTGTGGTGCCAAGCTTGTGGGCGCAGACCTTACCGGAGCAGATTTAAGCGGTGCGGATCTAACAGGATGTGATCTTACCAGTGCGTCCCTCTCAGAGGCCAACCTTATTGGAGCAAATTTGTCATCGACTGAATTGAAAGGCGCCGATGTCTGGCGCGCCAATCTGACACGATGCGTTATTTCACCGGAAAATTTACATATGCTTTTAAGCTGCCAGCCCCCTGATAACAAAAATAGCAAAAAATAATGCTGAAAAACGGTCGAGCATGGATGATTCTGATACAGATATTATAACTGAATGCTGACCGAAATATAGAGATGTCTCTGACAGGGGATTAGCAATATTGATGCAATTTTCTTGAAAGTACCGATCGGTATGTTTATATTATAAGCATGTTGTTAATATGGTGCCAGGTATGAGAAATGCAGCGGAAACACGGGCGATGCTCCTGGATACAGCGATACAGCTGATCTGGCAAAGCAGCTATCATCAGGTTGGTGTCAACGAAATATGCCGACAAGCTGGTGTCACGAAAGGGGCTTTTTATTATCATTTCGAGACTAAGGCAGATTTATATTATGCAGCGGCTCACAACCATTGGAATGAGTTCAAGGATGAGTTTGACCGTCAGTTTTCTCCCTCTTTTACGCCTCTGGAGCAGCTTCAAAATTTAATCGATATGATTGTTGATAAACAGAAGAATGACCCTCTGGCCGACGAAATGGAAGTCAGCGGTTGCCCAATCTTCACGGCGGGAGCGCAAGTAGGTGCAGAAGAAGCCAAAGTAATTCAATGTTCTCGAGAAATAACCGGTGAAGTCAATAAATACCATATTGCCCTGGTCCGTGGCTTGAAAGCCGACGATATGCTGAACGGGGATCCAAATATCGTTCAAGTCGCCCGCATGATCCATCAATATATTCAGGGCTTGCTTATTTATGGGCGTGTTTTCAACAGTCTTGAGATTGTCCAGACTGATCTGAAGGAAGCTTCGTATAGAATT
Source organism: Sneathiella sp. (assembly GCA_016765515.1). Taxonomy (GTDB): domain Bacteria; phylum Pseudomonadota; class Alphaproteobacteria; order Sneathiellales; family Sneathiellaceae; genus Sneathiella. Next base: position 2,608 of record JAESPT010000197.1, read on the forward strand.
CTTGATTTAAAGCAGGAATACCGGCAGCAATCAGTAACGTCTCGAATTGCTTGAAATTCAATTTCCGTAACGTTCCTTTCATCTTCTTGTAAGATCCATCACACTCTCTGATGTAATTCCAGTTTTCATCTTGTAAACATACTGATCGGTATGCAAATAGTGTCTCGTTATACCAATCGGTATCTGGATGTGAAGGAGTTCATCGCATATGAAAGTAACATCGAAATTAAAAATCGCCCTGACTTCTGCCGCAATGCTGGCCGCAGTGAGCGGGAGTGGTTATTGGGTGTCTACCATCTCGTCTGCTGATGCCGAAGCCGCGGAAGCGGCTGTGCAGCCACAGGCTTTTCCTGTTGATGTTGTTAATATTGAAGCAGAAAATATACGATTGTGGAATAATTTTTCCGGACGATTAAAAGCGATTGAAGAGGTTGAGTTGCAGCCCCAGGTTAGCGGCACAATCGTCGATATTCGCTTTGAAGATGGACAGTTGGTGGAAAAAGGAGACATTC
>JAESPT010000198.1 GCA_016765515.1 Sneathiella sp.
GGATACCCTGAGGCATCCGGGACTAGCAGTTTAGGACGCGAACCTTGCCAAGCGATCCTGGATGATTGCATCCGCCTCGGCGACGGTGCGGCTGACCAATTCGGCAACGGTCGGAATATCCTTGATCAGGCCAATGCACATGCCGGCTGACCACACACCAGCTTCTTCATCCCCAGTTTCATAGACAAGACGGCCGCGTTGACCGCTGGCCACCGGACCGATTTCTTCGATCTGTTTGCCTTCTGCCTCCATGGAAACCACTTTCTGCGACACACTGTTGGTGAACATGCGCGATGTGTTACGCAGGCTGCGGAAGATGAGAGTGGTATCGAGCTCCGTTCCGGCAACGAGTTTATCTTTGATATTCTGATGAATGGGCGCTTCCTTTGTCGCCATGAAGCGGGTGCCCATATTAACCCCTTCGGCGCCAAGCGCCAGAGCGGCAGCAAGACCGCGACCATCTGCAATACCGCCGGACGCTACAATCGGGATATCCAGCTGATCGGCCGCTCGCGGTATAAGGATCAGACCCGGTGTGTCATCTTCACCGGGATGGCCCGCACATTCGAACCCGTCGATACTAACTGCATCCACTCCAACCTTCTGCGCCGAAATCGCATGGCGAACCGAGGTGCATTTATGAATAACCTTGATACCGGCTTCTTTAAATTTCGGCATATATGCCTTGGGACTGTTGCCTGCGGTTTCGATAATTTTTACGCCCGACTGGATGATGGCATCCATATATTCCGCGTACGGGACCGGCTTCAGGGTGGGCAGGATAGTAAAATTGACGGCAAAAGGTTTATCCGTCAGATCCCGCACCCGGTTGATCTCTTTCGTCAGCTCTTCAGGGGAGGGCTGGGTAAACGCTGTCAGGCAGCCAAGAGCGCCCGCATTGGCCACCGCCGCGATCAAGTCCGCGCGGCCAACCCACTGCATACCGCCTTGAACAATCGGGTGTTCAACCCCGAACATTTCCGTAAATCTTGTTTTCATTATTATTACCTTCAGGAAAAATAGCTTGCATAATGAAAGTTAATTCAAGAGACTGATGCATGCAAGCATATTTTACGGACCGATCCATGCAGAAAAAAACCTTCGCTGACTTTGATTGCGCCATTGCCCAGACACTGGAGCAAATCGGCGATTGGTGGACATTGTTGATCCTGCGCAACGCTTTTCATCGCATGCGTCATTTCGATCAGTTTCAAGAGAATCTGGGCATTCCCACCAATACCCTGTCCAACCGACTAAAAAAGCTAACGGATTCGGGTATTTTATACCGGGAGAAAAGCAAGAAGGATGGCCGATCATACGAATATCGCCTGACCGAAAAGGGTCTCGATCTGTATCCTGTGATCATTGCGCTTTTTCAGTGGGGGGAGCGCTGGTATGCCCGTCCCCACGGGCCGCGCATGACCTTGACAGACCGGGCCACAGGCGAAGAAATCCCGCAAATGCAAGTGCGGAACAAGAACGGAGACGTGATGAAGGCGCGGGATGTGTTGCCTGCACTAGGGCCCGGGGCTGGTCACCAAGTCAGCGATCTTCTCTATCATGACATGAGAAAAGTCTGAAAATTATTACGGAACCGGAATAACAGCCGTCGCCTCAATCTCGATCAGCGCCTCATCTTCCATCAAATCGGCAACCTGCACCATGGCCATGGCCGGAAAGTTACGACCCATTACTTTTCGGTACACCTCCCCAACCTGCCTCTGCTTGGCGATATATTCTTTCTTGTCAGTGATATACCAAGTTAGCCGGACAATATGCTCGGCTTTTCCGCCGCCCGCCTCCACCACATCCAACACATTGCGCAACGTCTGTTCCATCTGGCCCAGAAAATCGTCAGTCTCGAACACCTGATCTGCGTTCCAACCGATCTGGCCGCCGACAAAAATCATCCGGCCCTCAGCCGCCACACCATTGGCATAGCCTTTTGCCTCTTTCCAACCGTCGGGATGTATGATTTCCATGCTCATAGCGCCTCTTTCAGCAAATTTTCTATCTTATCGCGTATGTCTTGCGGCCAGGGTCTGGGCTGACCACTTTCCCTGCCCACATGAACAAGAGTAAGGGTGGCTTCAAACCGGCGGCTGTCCGCAATCGACGCGACCACGTCCAGATCCAGACTGGCCCCGCCAATTTTTTTCACCGTTAGTTCCAATTCCAGCACATCGCCCAAACGGCTGGGGGCCTTAAAAGTCGTGTTAATAGTTACCGTCGGCACTGCAGAATCACGTTTAAAATGAAGATCGGCGAAGGAGACGTTCAAGCCTTCTTCGAACCAGCTTTCAACCACCCCGTTTATCATTTCAAAATAGCGCGGATAAAACACAATGCCAGCGGGGTCACAATGCTGGAACAAAACCTTCTGTTGCTGGGAATAATGAGCCATGTCACACCCCCAGATAACGGTTTTCAAGATCCCGGGTCAGCTGATCGGGGCTGCCCGTCCACACAGTGGTGCCTTTTTCCAAGATCACACAGCGATCCGCAATCGGGAGAAGTTCGGACAAGGTCTTATCGACAATCAGGATCGATTGACCGGCCGCTTTCAAGTCCCGTACTGCCTGCCAGATTTCCTGGCGGATAACCGGGGCCAGACCTTCGGTGGCTTCATCGAGAATAAGCAGGGTTGGATTGGTCATCAATGCCCGGCCAACGGCCAACATCTGCTGTTCACCGCCGGACAGGGTATTGGCGTATTGATCATATCGTTCCTGCAATCGGGGAAAGAGGGCATTCACCCGATCCAGAGTCCAGTCACCGGGACGAGCGGCGGCGATGAGGTTTTCATAAACCGTCAAATTGGGAAAGCAGCGCCGCCCTTCCGGCACCAGCCCAATACCCAGCCGCGCAATTTTGTGAGACGGCAGGGGACCAAGATCTATCCCTTTAAAGGAGGCACTGCCCGCACTGTATTTTTCCAGTCCGCAAATAGAGGCGATGGTGGTGGTTTTACCCATGCCATTACGGCCCATCAGAGCGACAACTTCCCCCTCATTCACCTGTAGGTCCACACCGAACAAGGCCTGGGAATGCCCATAAAAAGTTTCAATGCCGGAAATTTTGAGAAGATCACTCATACCACTTCCGTCCCCAGATACGCTTCCCGCACGACAGGATTATTTCGAATTTCCTCCACAGACCCTGTGGCAACCACCTGACCATACACCAGCACGGAAATTCTGTCGGCCAGAGCAAAGACCGCGTCCATATCATGCTCCACCAGTAAAATAGGGGCTTTGTGACGCAATTTGTCCAAAAACCTGGTGAGTTTCACCGACCCTTCCGGCCCCATTCCGGCCATGGGCTCATCCAGCAAAAAGGCTTTTGGTTTCAGGGCAAGAGCAATGGCGATTTCCAACTGGCGGCGCTCCCCATGGGAGAGTTCCGCCGCCGGAATATCTGCGCGACTTTCGAGGCCTACCTGTTCCAGCTTGGCCATGGCACCGTCAATCAGCGCCTGGTCTTTCATGACAGGTTTGAAAAACCTGAAACTTGATCCGGATTTCGCCTGCACGGCCAGCATCACATTGCGCAAAGCAGAAAATTCCAATGCCAGCGACGAGATCTGAAAGGTCCTGCCGAGCCCTGCTTGTGCCCGATCTGCAACCCCGAGGCCTGCCAGATCTTTTCCTAAGAACTCAATGGATCCCTTGTCAGACGGATAGTCACCAGATATCTGTTTAATCAGAGTGGATTTCCCCGCCCCGTTTGGACCGATCAAGGCATGAATTTCACCCTCATATAAATCCAGTGAAACACCGTCTGTGGCTTTCAGCGCCCCGAAAGATTTATAGAGATTGGTAATGCGCAGGACAGGCACCCGATTTTCATCACTCATGACGTACCTTTCCGGTAATAAATCCGATTAAGCCGCCGCGGGCAAAGAGAACCACCACCAGCAGGACAAGCCCGAGGAACAGCATCCAGTGTTCGGTCAGACCGCCAAAGACAAACTCAAACAGAATGAACAAGGCCGCCCCAACGATGGGGCCAAACATCCGGCCCACGCCACCAAGAATGACAAAGATCATAATCTCACCGGAGGTATGCCAAGAAAACATGTTGGGGCTGACAAAGCGATTGAGATCCGCATACAGGGCGCCGGCAAGCCCGGTGATCATGGCGGAGACAACAAAAGCTGTCAGACGAATATTAAACGGGTGAATGCCAACAGCGGAAAGGCGTTCATCATTTTGACGCGCTGCTTGCAGGGCGGCGCCAAACCGGGAGTTCTTCAAGACAAACACCAGCAAAACGGCGAGCATCAGGACACAAAAGGCGATGAGAAAAAAGCTCAAGGGATCCAGTGTATTAACCCCGGGGAATTTGTTCCGAACATAGATGGAGAGACCGTCTTCGCCGCCATAAGCAGGCCAGGAAATGGCGAAATAATAGATCATCTGGGCAAATGCAAGCGTGATCATGATGAAATAGACACCGGTCGTGCGTAGGCTGAACAGTCCAATGAACAGGGCAGCAAGCCCACTGACAAGGATGGCCACCAGCCAAATAATCAGCATCTCGGTTGTCCCGTTCACTTCAAAGGGAACGGTGAATATGGGTTCATAGTTAAGGGCGTGACTGGCCAGAATTCCCGCCGCATATCCGCCCAAGCCGAAAAAGGCAGCATGACCGAAGGAGACAAGTCCGCCCAGTCCCAACGCCAGGTTCAATCCAACGCCGGCAAGGGCGAAAATTGCCACTCGGGTTGCAAGGGTAATATAAAAAGGCTCGTCAATCGCCAAGGCGATAAAAGGAACCACCAGCAAAGTCATGGCGACCAGCGCATTCAGGCTGTTTTCTTTTGTCAGTTTAACCATGGGCAGGGAACAGTCCTTTGGGCTTAAAGATCAGGACAAGTGCCATCAAAATATAAATGGACATGGAAGCAAGCGCAGATCCTACTGAGTTCGCCTGCGCATTCTCCATGAAGAGTTGGAAAAACATGGGAAGTAAAAACCGGCCCATGGTATCAACAATACCCACCAGAATCGCGCCAACCAACGCCCCCTTGATCGATCCAATGCCGCCAATGACGATAACAACAAAGGCAAGAATCAAGACCGGCTCGCCCATGCCCACCTGAACAGACTGAATGGCACCGACCAAAGCACCGGCAAACCCGGCAAGGGCCGCACCCAAGGCAAAAACAATTGTATAGAGGAGACGAATATCAACCCCGAGGGCAGCAATCATTTCCCGGTCGGATTCCCCGGCTCTGATCCGTATACCAAGCCGGGTTTTTGCGATCAGGAAATAGAGTCCCAACGCAACAAGTCCGCCAATAACGATGATCGCCAATCGATACAGAGAATATTGAATGCCACCCGGCAGCATAACGGGACCAGACAACAAGTCAGGCACGTTCAAATACAGCGGGAAAGAGCCAAAAACCCAACGGGTTCCTTCAGAAAATATCAGAATAAGAGCGAAAGTGGCCAACACCTGATCCAGATGATCCCGTTTGTACAGCCGCCGGATCACAACAAGTTCGACGATTGCACCGGCTGTAGCTGCGGCGACGATACTGGCGGCCAATCCCAACCAGAATGATCCTGTGAAATTTGCAACGGTTGCGCAGGCAAAGGCCCCGACCATGTAAAGCGCGCCATGTGCCAGATTGATCAGGCCCATGACACCAAAAACCAGGGTCAGGCCCGCGGCCATAAGAAACAGCATCACACCAAATTGCAGCCCGTTGAGCAATTGCTCAATGAAAAGCGCCGACGTCATAATACTAAAACTCAGTAATTATCAGGGATAAAGGTGGGATGCAGAGACATCTGCATCCCGGTTGCTCAGATCACAGATTACATTTTACACTGGGCAGCGTATGCGTCTTGATGATTTTCAAGCGCAATACCTTCTGTTTTATTGGTGTAAATGTCCCCTTCCTTGATCACTTCACGCACATAGATCGTCTGAATGAGGTGCTGATTATTACCAAATTTGAGCTTTCCGCGCGGGGACGCGAAATCAGCAGCTTTCAAAGCGGTTCGGAATGCATCCATGTCCTTCACACTGGCTTTACTCATTGCTGACAGGATCAGATTGGCTGTATCGAATCCCTGGACCGCATAAAGGGAGGGCAGACGGCCATATTCAGCTTCAAAGGACGTTACAAAAGGCTTGTTTGCTGGGAAATCCAGATCTTTTGCCCAATGAGAGGTATTTTTCACGCCCACAGCAGACGGTCCAACCGCTTTCAGGATACCCTGATCGAAGGAGAAGGCCGGACCGGTCACCGGAATATTCACCCCTGATTGCGCATATTGCTTCATAAAGGAGATGCCCATGCCGCCTGGGAGGAAGACAAAGATGCTGTCGGCACCGGAGGCGCGGATCTGCGCGATTTCAGCCGCATAGTCGGTTTGGCCGAGTTTTGTGTAAACTTCCGCCGCAAGCTTGCCTTTATAAAATCTTTTATAGCCGTTCAGAACGTCCTTACCGGCAGGATAATTTGGCGCCATAATGAAAGAGTTTTTGATGCCTATCTTATTTGCATAGGCGCCCATGCCTTCTGGCAGATTGTCATTTTGGAAGGACGCATTGAAATAATTCGGATGACAGCCTTTACCCGCGAGCTGAGAGGGTCCGGCATTTGGCGAAATATAGAATTTTCCCTGCGCAACCGCACCTGGCACCACAGCCATGGCAAGATTGGACCAGATAATTCCGGTCAGAATATCGACTTTTTCGCTCTGGATCATCTTGTCAGCGATTTGCACCGCCAGACCAGGCTTGCGGGCATCATCTTCAATAACCACAGTCAGATCCTTGTTACCCGCCTGTTTTACCGCCAGCATAAAGCCGTCGCGGACATCGATACCAAGGCCGGAACCACCGCCGGACAGGGTGGTGATCATGCCAACTTTGACCGGTTCTGCAGTTGCTGTCGTTGCAACACACAGGGACAGGCCAACAAGGCTTGCCTTCAAAATATCTAATTTACTCATTTTTCATCTCCCTTATTTAATACTCCCAAAACAGAGACCCTTTTCCACTCATCGTCGGATCATCTGCCCACCTTGCAATTACGCCCCTTACTCACGCAACTGAATTCTTTTACCTCTTTTTTAGGTTCACACACTTTCTGTGCATTATTATGCTATATCTAAGAAACTCCTGCCTAATACAGGCTAGAATCATATAGTAGATATTTAACTATGCATTATTGTGCACATTTCTCAACCAAATTTGTCACTCCCGCAAACGAAACCGTTGTATTTTCCCCGTTTGCGTTTTAGGCAACGTCTCATCGAATTTCACAGATCGTGGATATTTGTAGGGCGCCAGTGTTGCTTTCACATGATCCTGCAGCAATTTGGACTGTGCCTTGCTTGGCTCAAAGCCTTCATTTAACACCACATGAGCCTCGACAATCTGACCGCGATGTTCATCGGGCACACCGATAACCGCGCATTCAGAAACTGCTTCATGGGCGAGCAGTGACGCTTCAACCTCTGGCCCGGCAATATTATACCCGGCTGAGACGATCATATCATCCGAGCGCGCCGCAAAATGATAAAATCCGTTTTCATCCATGCGGAATGAATCCCCGGTCAGGTTCCAGCCGTCCCGCACATATGTACTCTGTCGATCATCGGCAAGATAGCGACACCCCGTCGGTCCGCGCACGGCAAGTTGTCCGACCTCACCTTGGCGAACTTCCTTCATATCCTCGTCAAAGATTTTGGCTTCATACCCACTCACAGGTTTACCCGTACAGGCTGCTTTGGAATCTTCAAAGCGATTGGTGATGAAAATATGCAGCAACTCCGTTGCGCCAATCCCGTCCAACATGGGTTTTCCGGTTTTCTCCAGCCATTCATCATAAACCGGCGCAGGCAGGGTTTCACCGGCGGAGACCGCCGCCCGCAAGGAGGACAGGTCCGCCCCCTCATCCATGGCTTTCATCATGACCCGGTAGGCCGTTGGCGCGGTAAAACAGATGGTTGCCTTATAGGTTTCAATAATATCAATCATGTCCGGCGGACTAGCTTTTTCAAGCAACGTTGCCGCCGCCCCAAAGCGCAGGGGGAAAATGGCAAGACCGCCCAGGCCAAAAGTAAAGGCAAGCGGAGGCGATCCGACAAAAACATCATCCGGCGTCACTCCCAGAACCTCTTTTGCATATCCATCTGCAATGATAAGAAGATCCCGGTGAAAATGCATGGACGCTTTGGGCTCCCCAGTTGTGCCGGAGGTAAAGCCCAGCAGCGCCACATCATCCCGCCCCGTATTGACGGACTCGAACCGGACAGACTTATTCAGTGCAATGCGGTCTAACTCCGCATCAAAATTCGCTGTTCCGTCGAAACCGATCACTTTCTTGAGGAAAGGGCTGCCTTTGGCGCAGGTGACCAGCTCGTCCA
>JAESPT010000199.1 GCA_016765515.1 Sneathiella sp.
ATTTGTATCTCCCTCAATATCGAAGCTATTTGTGATCAAAAATGGCCGGCTCGATTTCAATCAAAGTCAGCGCCCTATGCGAGAATTATAGGTTAGATATTCATCCCCATTCTTATGTTCAAGGTTTGAGTTTTAAATCCAGCGGCGAACACGGGTTTTATAGTCCAGATATTCATCCCCAAATTTACCCTCAAGATAGGCTTCTTCGCGTCCGATAACATGATACCGGATGATCAATAGGCAAAGGGGGAGTAGGAGCAGAGCAGCCAAACTCCAGGAGGCAAGTGTGAAGCCAAGATAGGAGATTGTCATACCCACATATATTGGATTGCGGGAATAAGCGTAAAGACCTGTATCAATGATGGTTGTTGTCGGTTTCCAGGGTTCCACATTGGACCCCACTTTCTTGTGATGAAGGGCTTCTGGAATAAGGATCAGCAACCCTGCAACAACAAAAACGGCACCGGCGATTAATTGATAAAGGGAGCCTATATTTCCATTTAACCAGTCGGAGCTGACAAATATTCCAATGATTAGAAATGCCAGGTAACAGAGAGGCGGCGGTATTTTTACGCCAGGATGATCTATTTTTTGCGGATCAGATGTTTCTTCGGACAATTTTTCCTCCCTTGTTGATCCCAGACGTCGCAGATTTTAAGCGCTTAATCTGGATATTCTCTCTCATTAATATGAGAGATCTAAAACAATCAACAAGTGGAGGAAATGGTGTTCTTCATTACGACGGCGGAACATTTTCGGCTAGAAACTCGATCGCCGCTTGAACGCCGCCTGAGCCGTGAGGAATGTTAAGGGCCTTCAAACCCATTTCAATAGCGCCCAATGTTCCTAATAACATGGGAGCATTGGCGTAGCCCATATGGGCTATACGCATCGCTTTTCCGTCAAGTGCGCCAATGCCAATGCCGACAATAACGGCACATTTTTTGTCACAATAGTCCAAAAGATTTTCCGGTGTATAACCCTTTTCAAAAAGGACAGTTGTAACGGCGAAAGACCGCTCAGCGGGGTTTGGGATGTTGAATTGCAGAACCTCACCTTCCGCCCATTTGGAGACGGCGGCCCATGTGGCACCTGCCAGTAATCTATGGCGTAAAGCGACCGCTTCCATTCCGTCATCGAGAAGGATGTCCAGGGATTTACGAAGCGCGAATAATAAATGTTCAGGCGGGGTTCCGCAGTATTTCTGGTAGTGAACTTTCCCCATTCGCGCTGTCCAGTCCCAATAAGCTGTCCGCAGATTAGCACTTTCGTGTGCTTTCATCGCACGGTCATTCACAGCATTGAAACTGAGGCCAGGAGGAGACATCAGACCTTTTTGAGCCGCTGACACGGCAACATCAACACTCCATTCATCCATGGAAAAATTCATTGTGCCCAAAGACGCGATGGTATCCACCATGAAAAGTGCGGGATGATCCGTTGACCTGATGGCTTTTCCAACAGCTTCAACGTCATTGACAATGCTGGAGGCTGTATCAACCTGAACCATCAGAATGGCTTTGATTTCGTGGTTGGTGTCCTGCCTTAATCGTTCTGCAACCGCCTCTGGTTTTACGGCTTCTTGCCAGCTTCCTGGCAGAACTTCAACGTCGAGCCCCAAGGTCGCTCCCATATCCCCCCAACCATTTGCAAAAAGACCACTCTCCAGTACAAGGATTTTTTCCCCGTGGCTCAGAACATTGCTAAGCGCGGCTTCCCAGGCACCATGACCGTTGGCGATATAGATGAACGATTTTCCTTTTGTTTGGAAAAGCGCCCGTAAATCTGCAAGTAAACTATCGGTCAAAAGGGGAAAGCCTTTCTGATAGATGTCGATTGCAGGCTGATGCATGGCATTTAAGACAGCATCAGGAATATTTGTGGGACCCGGAATGCTCAGGAATTCACGACCGGTTCGAACGCTCATTTTAGGGGTATCCTTTCAAGGAAGAGTAGCAGGGGAAAGCTAGCTCAACAAAATTGAAGAAGCAACATTTGTGGTTGTTATGATTGTTCTTTTTTGCGCCGTTTTTTGGCAAAGGAGGATTGTACGTTGGAATAAAGCTGTTTGCTCGATGCCCCCAATCCGCCCAGAGGCAGGAAAAGCGCTTTTTTTGTGCCAGATGGACGCTGGGTAATTCGGATCAGAACAAAGAAAGCCAGAAAGCTCGTTGTCCCTGTGATAAAAAGAAACAGGGCTTGTTGCCCGAACAACGCCATAAATAGTGATGTAATGATGGGCCCCATACTCGCTCCCAGGCCATAAGCGAAAAGGAGACTGGCTGAAACCTGCACCAGTCGTTCTTTATCAGCCAGGTCATTGGTTTGCGCGGATGACATGGGGTAGATGGTATACGCTATTCCGCCATACACAAGGGCTGTACCGTAGAGCCAGTATGTCGATTGGCCGATTGCCCAGACAATCGCCAGGCTTGCGGCAGCCGTCAGCAATGCAGAGACAATCAGGATCGTGCGCCGGTCAAAATGATCTGACAGTCTTCCGATTGGAAATTGAAGCAGCATTCCGCCAAGTAAAATACTGGCCATGAACAAAGAGATTTCGCCAACTGTCAGATTGATGGATTTGGCGAATACGGGCGCCATACTGTTGATGGAGCTGTTGGACATGCCCGCAGTAAAGGTTCCCATCACGCCAACCGGCGAGATCTTGTAAAGTTCCCGAAAACTCATTCGTTCCGGTTTCACCGGTTTTGGAGCGGTCGCCCGGGTCAGCAAAATAGGCACCAAGGCGATGGAAAAAACAATAGAAGCAACAGAGAAAAGCTCGAATGAGGCAGGATCAGCGACCGTTAATAAAAACTGGCCAAGTCCCGCGCCCAGATAACTGGTCATCATATAGAGGGAGAGAACACGGCCTCGATTATCATTTGTTGATCGTTCATTCAGCCAGCTCTCAACGATCATGACCATGCCCGCCATACAAAATCCGCAAACCGCCCGAAGCAGTATCCAGGTGATTGGATTTATGACAAGAAGATGGGCCAGTACAGCAACGGACATGATGGAGGCAAAGGCCGCAAATGAACGTATATGACCGGCGCGTGCGACCACCCGCACCGCATTCATGGCGCCAAAGAGCATGCCGACAAAATAACCAGCCATGATGACGCCGGTCATTTCTGTAGAAAACCCCTCAAGTTTGCTTCTTAATCCAAGGAGAGTGCCAAACATACCATTGGCGAGGAGTAATAGGCCGTAACTCAGCAGAAGGGATGCGACTGACTTGGCCGTTACCCACATAAAATTTTATCCCGCCTCATCCATTTTAATGCTTGATTTTATACCGTCTCGCATTTTTTCATAAAGTTCAAGCTGCAAGGCAGCAGAATTTCATGAACTGGAAACACTGCTCGTATTTGTGACATACATGACAATAAGAGAAATCATGCCCAATACGGAAAAACCAATGATGAGAGGGAGTATCGTTCCGTTATAGGCCTGCGCGATGAGCGTTCCAAAAATAACCGATTGGAGTGTGGACACTGAGGTGATGAGAGCAGAAGCAACACCGGCAATATGTCCTACGGGTTCCATTGCCAGGGCATTCACATTCCCAAAAAGTATGCCGAAACAAAAAAAGGTCGCCAGGAGAAAGATCATCAGAGTCCATAAGGGCGGATGGCCATCCATGATAAATGCATATCCAAGATATAGGATGGACAATATGGTCAAGGACCACAATGCCTTACCAATCAGGTTTTTCATGCCAAGTTTCATGACAAGTGCGGAATTGACAAGGGATGCCCCGCCGATGGCGATTGCGAGGACACCAAAATAGACGGGAAACATTTCCCCTACGCCGTATTGGTCCTGAAAAATTTGCTGGGAAGTGGACAGGTAACTCAAGAAGGCGCTGAATATGAAACCAGACAGGATCATATATCCGAGCGAAGTGGGATGCGTAAAAACTTCCTTGCTGGCAAACATTAGTCGGTTCAACGAAAATTGGACGCGTTTTGATTTTTCGAGAGTTTCTCTTTGGCGAAACATGAACCAGGTCATGGCAATAACAGCCATTCCTGCCATGGCGACAAAGATACCGCGCCAATCCGCAATAAATAAGATGAGCTGGCCTATGCCTGGGGCCAGTATGGGGACAAGTATGAAAACCGTCATGACGAGGGACATGAATTTGGCCATACTCCGCCCGGCATATTGATCCCGGATCAGGGCCATGGAGACAACGCGCGGCCCTGCTGCTCCCAGGCCCTGCATAAACCGTCCAAAGAGCATGGTGCTGAAGTCTGTCGCAAATATGGAAAGGAGACAGCCTCCTAGAAATATGACAAACCCCACATAAATAGGGCCTTTACGTCCTGTACTGTCTGAGATTGGCCCGTAAAAAAGCATCCCCACAGCCATTCCAACAAAAAGCATACCAATAACGTATTGGCGGCCATTGGGATGCACGACATTCAGATCTCTTTCAATGTAGGACAACGCGGGCAGCATGGCGTCAATTGAAAAGGCGATCATGGACGAGATTAATGCAAGCAGGATCACCTGTTCCACATATCCAATAGAGGGTGTTTGAAGGCGAGGCTTCACGGGAGTAACTCCAAAATATACGAAGAGGACCAATCGTTGCGGTGAGAATTATGGCACAGAGAATGCATCCTGAATGATCAAGAAAGTCATTTTGACGAAATTTTATAGGTCTGTCCAGCGACGGCGCGAAAAAATCATACAAGTGACAGGACGGATCGGAGCAAGGTAATTCGCCTGTCACTCATTTTGGTTAGGGGTTAAAAATATTAGATACCCGACTATAGGAAAACTCGTCCCATCCCGTACGACCATAAAGGGCCGCCAAATTACGATTGTTATTTTGCCGCAATTTTTTTAATTGGTTATGAAGGCCAATGGCATTTACATAATCTTCGTCGGCAATGTCAAATTGTTTCTTGTAGGGAAACAGGAGCGAACCAGGCTGTTTATTTAGCTGTTCTTCGGCTTCCGATAGATCGCGGCACCAGATGTTGAGAAGTCCCCCACATTTGGGGGAATACCAAAAAGTTCCTGCATCTTCACCAGGATGCCACTCGCCGCCCAATACATGCAAAGCATGCTGCCAATCAGTAAATCCGACTTTCTTTGCGACAGCGCAAAGCACGTTTTTAAGTTTTAGCTCCGCCTCCCTATCTGAATGAGCCGGTGCGGTATGAGCGGCCCATTTCGGCAAAGACAAGGGATCTTTGCGATAAGCTTTAAGAGCCAGCTTGGCTTTTATTTTCAATTCATTGAGGGTTTTGTCACAGGAGTGAATAGAGGGGGAGTTAGAAGACACCATTGTCCAATTCCTTAAGTAAATTCTGGCGTCCCGCATGGCCATACCTAAAGTGGATAAATGGGTTATCAACTTATCTGCAGGGTGATGTCATCTTTGGCGGGCTGGCTTCCCTGAAAACCGGGGCCAACAATAGGGGAATTTGACGTTGAGTCAATTGTGCTTTCTTTTCGCTCGTTGCCTAGGCTATTCTTAAAAAAAGCAAGAAGACCAGTCTTTTTTCGATTGGCCGACCGAGAAGTATCCCATGTCCTCTTCTGATGTTGTGAAATCTGGCCTGGATCAGGCTCTGGCAAAATTACCAATCTTCTATGGATGTGTTGTTGTTGCCATTGTCTTTATTACCATGGGGATCGGCGTCAATGTGAGAACATCATTCTCCCTCCTCTATCCGGCGATTTTGGATGAATTTGGCTGGGATCGAGGAACGACAGCCGCGGCTTTTACCGTGGGATTTATCTGTGGGGGATTGTTTTCTCCCGTTATAGGTCGCTTGATGGATTTGTCCTCTCCGCGTTATCTTCTTTCAGGTTCCGCATTTCTAGTAAGTTTCGGCCTAGTTCTGTCCACCTATGCCTCTGAGCCC
>JAESPT010000200.1 GCA_016765515.1 Sneathiella sp.
AATTTTGTGTACCTGTTGCCCGCGTGCGCCAGCCGCGAGATCACAGACGATGGGTGCCCCTTCGGGCAGCCCTTGTAACCCATTAATTTGCAAGACAGAGATGTGCACGAATGCATCCCCTGTTCCGTCAAGTGGCTCAACAAAACCAAAGCCTTTTGATGTATTAAACCACTTTACCTTGCATTCTATACTGTCTCTAATCTCTATACTTGACTGTACAGTACTTATTTCTTGCATAGTGCCCAGTCCCCAACTTTACCAATCAACACACCATCCACAACATGTTAATTTTTTCACCTGTCTCTGGAATAAGCCAGCAGAAAATCAAAAAAGCGAACATTATTCATCCTTCACGGTTTTGTGAAGAAATATTACAATTGCCCAAATGCGCTTCTCCGTTGGCCGTTTTTACAAAATAATCCCTATATAACAACGCTTTGAATGATAATTGCTTCGAGTAGGTTTTTAGAGCTAATCCTTTTGGACTAACCTTAAAGACCCATCAGCTCTGTGGTAAATATATTTTTTTCAACCACTTTTAGAGTATTTGATTCGCAAAACACGCTTACAGATTATTTTGATAGGATGTCTAATACATCAGACATCCTATCTTCTCTGTAAATATGTTTGGATACCCCTAATGCACATCGCGAACTGTAACAATAAAGTCACAATTCAAAGATCATTAATAGGTCCCTCGGACCGGATATCCTTTTTCTCGTCCAAATTCGATTCCCCGAAGAATCATTGATAAGTCGGGTCGTGAGAAGGGGGCATTGGATATATCGACGATTTGAATAACGCCATCTGGCCGCAACGCAAACAACCCTGGCTCAGGGAAAGGTTGATTTGTTTCTTCAGGGGACCTTGGATGAGAAATATACAGACCCATCTCCTGCATTTGCGGAATTGTCAGCCCGTAGCCAACCGGTATGGTCAGATTACTAATTTCCACCTGATCTTTCGCTTTCTCAAGACCATCTCCAGATAAGGCAATGACATCCGTCCCTTTATCAGAAAACTCTCCCGCCAGTTCCTCAAGCTTATCCAGATATTTGACACATAAGGGACAGTGACGCCCCCGATAAACAACAACAAGAGTCCATCGATCTTTCTCACTCGGGCTTCCCAGAGTGATCTCACCCCCTGTGACGAGAGGAACTGTAATTTTGGGAAAAGCTGAACCAGCACTGAGCTTATGAGACGTCATTGTGAACTCCTGTAAATGTGTATTAAAAAGTTGTCCAAAATTATTTGGAATGATCGTTCCAAATATGGATATATGTCGTAAAATCTTCAAGGCATTTTATACGCTTCATAAAAATTACCTTCTTCCAACTCTTCGTATTGCGTTTGCTATTGAGGTCGCTAAAATGCAGATTTTACAGCGTGTATATTTTCTCAAAAGCAGGAAAAACCAATGCCATTTGCCAGTCTGGACGATTTTCGTCAGAAGTTATCCGACCTTCCTCAGATCGATAAAATGGCTGCAAATGCTGCAACCGCGCGAGATGCCACGCTGACCAAGCCACCGGGCGCACTGGGCCGCCTGGAGGAACTTGCCATTTGGGCCGCCGGGTGGCAGGGACAGCACCCGCCTACTCTCAACACCCCTCAGGTTGTTGTCTTTGCTGGCAATCATGGTGTTTGCGCGCAAGGTGTTTCCGCGTTTCCTGCTGAGGTTACCGTCCAGATGGTGGCAAATTTTGAACAGGGCGGCGCGGCTATTAATCAACTGGCAAGAGCATTTGATGCCAGCTTTTCAGTACATCCGCTGGACCTGGATACGCCGACAAAGGATTTCACTCAATCCCCGGCCCTGTCAGAAGACGAATGTTTATCCGCCTTGAACGCGGGTTGGTCGGCCGTTTCAGAAAAATCAGACATGCTGGTTATTGGCGAAATGGGAATTGGCAATACAACAATTGCCGCCGCATTAGCCGCTGCCCTTTTTGGCGGTACGGGACAGCAGTGGGCCGGACCAGGAACCGGTGTATCCGCAGAAGGCATTTCTCAGAAAGCGCGCGTCATTGATGCGGGCCTGGAAAAGCATCGCGGATCTCTTAGCGACCCCCTGCGCGTTCTACAATGTCTGGGTGGGCGCGAACTCGCTGCCATGGCAGGTGCCATACTGGCAGCACGCTTTATGAACATTCCAGTGATACTCGATGGATTTGTCACCTGTGCGGCAGCGGCTGTCCTCGCCAAGGTTAACGAAAATGCGTTGGATCACTGTGTTTCGGGCCATGTTTCCGCCGAACCCGGCCATACATTACTGTTGCAGCATCTCGGTAAAGAACCCCTTCTCAATTTGGGAATGAGGCTCGGTGAAGGGTCTGGGGCGGCTCTCGCCCTTGGTCTTGTGAAAGGCACACTTGCCGCCCATAACGGCATGGCGAGTTTCGCTGAAGCAGGGGTCAGTGACGGGAGCTGACTACGGTCCGCTCCGGTTTATCCAGTCGACTTGCCAGCTCTCCTGCCAATTCTCCTGCCAATTCTCCTGACTGTCCGATGTGAATAAAGTAAGTTTGCTATGGGACAAGGGATCAATTACCAGAGACAAAACTCTGTCCAGAGGAATATCCAGCGCCTCCGCCAGCAGGGCTCGGATGGGACCGGCGTGAGCGAATAAGAGGATCGTGTCGACTGGATGGTGTAACGACACATCCTTCCGTGCTGCAACAGACCGCGTGACCAAATCCCTGAAACTCTCCCCATTCGGCGGAGAGTGCGTAATCGGATCTTCCCAAAACTGCGTGTATCCTGAAGGATCGTTTTCCTCTACCTGATCATAGGTCAGGCCCTGCCAATCGCCAAAATGCTGTTCTCTGAAGGCTGGCTCCCGGTGAAGGGGTCGATCGGGCAGCGTTTTTTCTGCCGTCTTAATGCATCGTTTCAAATCACTGCACACAACACGTCCAGCATCGGGAAGCAGGGATGCCAATCTTTCAAACTTCTGATCTTCAGAAAAATCAGCGTCCACATCTCTCTGGCCATAAAGAGTGTTTAACCGTACGGGTGCATGACGAATGAGCCACCATTCCTGTTTTCGTACATCCGCCACACTTCTATCCTTGTCTCGCTATAGGTCAACTCAACCCTATCTCTACGACATTTACAGCCGCAGGAAAATGACAAAAAGATCAATTCGATATAGCTGAACCGCCATTTTTTATATGACGCCATATACAAAGAAATATAAAAGCAGATAAGAGTACCCTTGCGCGATCAAATGGACACTGGAACCGACTGAATGAAACGTACCCTGTTTGTTACCTCCAATCGTTTGGGCGATGCTGTTTTAACCACAGGTGCCCTTCATCATCTTCTTGAGACGGAACCGGATGTACCAATTACGGTTGTTTGCGGTCATCTCTCTTCTGATATTTACGCGGCAATACCGGGCGTCGAACAGGTCGTTGCCATATCGAAACAAAAATACAGCCTCCATTGGCTGAACGCAGTGTCAAATCTGAAATTCAGGTTCTGGCATCGGATTGTTGATTATCGCGGCAGTCCGTTGAGTTTCCTGCCTGCCCGCCATCGTCATATATGGAAAGGCGGCTCAGATGATATTCACAAAGCAATCGCCAATGCCCGGGTGATTGGTGTCGACC
>JAESPT010000201.1 GCA_016765515.1 Sneathiella sp.
CTCTTTTAAGGATTTTATGGCAATTTCTGAAACAGTCTCATCATTGGATGTTTGCAAAGCTTCAAACTGTACAGATTGAAAGCAATCAAAGAAAAGTTGCCGTGCCATTGTTTTGGCAAAATCGCCATTAGGCTGTTCCACTAGCAAGAGATTTCGCCAGGCTTGCGCGTCCCTATGGAAGGCAAGCGCATCTTCATCTCGCCCTTCGCCTTCGACTTTACCCGCATAATCCAAAATCATTCGCGCCTGCCCGATCAGATCCAACCCGATATTCATCAGCGCCAGCTCTTCCTCCAATACCGGAGAACGACCGCACCATTCGGCAAGCCTCTGTCCAAGGATCAAACTATTATCTCCAAGCCTCAGGAGATATTCAAACAAGTCATTTTTTTCGGTCATAATCGTCTTTCCAACTTTTACAGGTTTGGATCACATATGCCCTACTTCTTCGGGGATATTGTAAAAGGTTGGATGACGATAGGTCTTGTCATCATTTGGATCATAGAAGGACCCTTTATCTTCGGGGTTTGAGGCTATGATATCCGACGTCTGGACAACCCAGATACTGACGCCTTCACTGCGGCGCGTATAAACATCTCGCGCATTGGTCATCGCCATTTCGGCATCGGACGCATGCAAACTTCCTACATGCTTGTGATGCAATCCATTTTTGCTGCGAATGAAAACTTCATAAAGCGGGAGCTCTGCAGCGGTTTCTTTGTTTGTCATATTGATATCCTCTTACGCTCTACGCTGCTTTTTTCGCGGCAGTGCGTTTCTTTTGTTTTTCAGCATAAGCCAAAGCGGCATCTCTCACCCATTTACCGCCATCATGTGCATCTCTGCGTGTTTGCAAACGCTCCCGGTTGCAAAGGCCATTGCCGGCGACAACATTCCGGAACTCATCCCAGTCAATTTCGCCCCAGTCGTAACTTTTCTTCTCTTCATTCCAGGCAAGTTTATCATCCGGAACGTCCAGCCCAAGATAGTGGGCTTGCGGGACGGTCGCATCGACAAATTTCTGACGCAGCTCATCGTTGGACGTCCGCTTGATTTTCCAGGTCATGGACTGAGTTGTTCTCGTACTATCCGCATCATGAGGACCGAACATCATCAAAGAAGGCCACCACCAGCGATTAATCGCATCCTGTGCCATTTCCCTCTGCTCTTTTGTCCCCTGCGCCATATTCATCATGATTTCGTAGCCTTGGCGCTGATGAAAACTCTCTTCCTTGCAGATCTTCACCATTGCTCTGGCATAGGGGCCATAGGAACAGCGACACAGTGCAATCTGGTTGGTAATGGCAGCGCCATCGACAAGCCAACCAATGGCGCCCATATCCGCCCAGTTCAGTGTTGGATAGTTAAAAATGCTGGAATATTTCGCTTTACCCGTATGCAGCTGATCGTACATTTCATCCCGGGAGATACCCAAGGTTTCAGTGGCACTATACAGATACAGACCATGCCCCCCTTCATCCTGAATTTTAGCCATCAGAATCGCTTTACGCTTCAAGGACGGCGCCCGTGTCAGCCAGTTCCCTTCAGGTAGCATGCCAACAATTTCAGAATGTGCATGTTGAGACATTTGCCGAATGAGCGTTTTTCGATAACCAGCAGGCATCCAGTCTCTCGGCTCAATCTTTATCTCCGCATCAATCTTCTTTTGAAAGGCCGCTTCAAACTGCGGATCATTCTCAGCCACATTGCTTTTATTCGTATCCATCATCGGTAACCACCTATCCAGCTCCATTACAGAAACCAATGTGATACATTTTTTATAATTAATCAAATTAAAATGTATCATAATTCTCTGAAAACGATTTCTCGTTTGATAAATAGGCAGTTTTTCTTGTAAAAAACCCAATCCTCAGTATGGTCCCGATCAGGTTCGAACAGAATGGTTAACAAGAGAAGAGACGAGGGATCGATATATGAAACCGTCACCAAAAGATCTTTTCAAGCGCAATCAGGAATGGGCGAAAAGCAAATTGGACATAGATGCCAATTACTTCTCCAGACTGGGTGATATCCAAAAACCCAAATATCTTTGGATTGGTTGCTCTGATAGCCGTGTGCCAGCCAATGAAATTGTCGGAATGGATCCCGGTGAATTATTCGTCCACCGAAATGTTGCAAATATTGTCCCCCACAGTGATACCAACTGCCTGGCTGTCATCCAATATGCGGTAGAAATCCTCGGGTTGAGAATATTATTGTGACAGGACACTATAATTGCGGCGGAATACGAGCGGCTCTGGGGGATACGGATCACGGGCAGATTGATAACTGGCTTGCCTATATCAAGGATGTCCTGAAAGACAACCACGCAGAAATTTCTGCCCTTCCCACTGAACAGGAACAGGTTGACCGCCTGTGCGAATTGAATGTCATTTGCCAAGTTAGTAATGTGGCAAAAACATCCATCATTCAAAATGCCTGGCGCAAGGGAAGAGAAGTCACCGTACATGGATGGGTGTATGACCTGAAAGATGGTCTGCTCCGCGATCTCAAAGTGGATATTTCCGGTCCTGATCAAATTCACGAGGCTTTTCGGATTAAATAACCGGTGTGCGCAAAAGCTGTTGCGCTGTAGTGACATTCCTGCAAAAAATAGTCTTAAGATTATTTTGGCAAGGAGAGGTCAAAAATGGATGTAAAAGCTGCAGTCGCCCATAAAGCTGGAGCGCCGCTCACAATAGAAACCGTGTCTCTTGATGGCCCCCGCGCCGGTGAAGTCCTCGTAGAAATCAAGGCAAGTGGCATTTGTCATACAGATGCCTTCACTTTGTCTGGTGACGATCCAGAGGGAATCTTTCCAGCCATCCTGGGTCATGAAGGTGCCGGTGTTGTCGTCGATACGGGCCCTGGTGTCACAGGCCTGAAAAAAGGGGATCATGTTATCCCCCTCTACACCCCGGAATGCCGTCAATGTAGCTATTGCACCAGTGGAAAAACCAATCTTTGCCAAGCCATACGGGAAACCCAGGGCCAGGGCGTGATGCCCGATGGCAGTAGCCGCTTTAAAATAAACGGCGAGAAAGTATTCCATTATATGGGATGTTCAACTTTCTCCAATTATACGGTTGTCCCTGAAATTGCTCTTGCCAAAATCCGCGAAGACGCCCCATTTGAAAAAGTCTGCTATATCGGTTGCGGTGTTACGACAGGGATTGGCGCTGTCATTAATACGGCTAAAGTCAAACCTGGCGATAATGTGGTGGTCTTTGGTCTTGGCGGCATCGGTCTCAATGTCGTTCAGGGGGCCCGCCTTGCTGGCGCCAATATGATTGTTGGTGTGGATCTGAATAATGGCCGCAAGGAACTTGCTACTCAATTTGGCATGACACACTTCGTCAACCCCAAAGAAGTTGAAGGCGATATTGTTCCCTATCTTGTCGATTTGACAAAAGGCGGCGCAGATTATTCCTTCGAATGTATCGGCAATGTGAATACCATGCGCCAAGCTCTGGAATGCTGCCACAAGGGCTGGGGAGAAAGTATCATCATTGGTGTTGCCGGTGCGGGGCAGGAGATTTCCACCCGTCCCTTCCAACTGGTAACCGGTCGTGTCTGGAAAGGAACCGCTTTTGGCGGGGCGAAAGGTCGGACCGATGTCCCTAAAATTGTTGATTGGTACATGGACGGTAAAATCAAAATTGACGAGATGATTACCCATGTCATGCCAATCGAAGATATCAACAAAGGTTTTGATTTGATGCATGAAGGCAAATCCATCCGCAGTGTTGTGACGTTTGACTGAGCCCATGAAAATATTGAGCGAACAAACCTGTTTTGGTGGCATTCAGGGCTTCTACAGCCACCCGTCCACTAAAACAGGGACAGATATGCGATTTGCTGTCTATCAGCCTCCTCAGGCAAAGGACGGCCTGGTTCCGGTTATCTATTATCTGGCGGGTCTTACCTGCACGGAGGAAACCGCTACTATCAAAGCAGGCGCTCAGCGCCTCGCTTCCGACCTTGGGTTAACCCTTGTTATGCCCGATACAAGTCCGCGAGGCGCTGATATTGAAGGTGAGGATGAGGATTGGGATTTTGGAACCGGTGCCGGTTTTTACCTGGATGCAACGGAAGCCCCCTGGTCGGCCAATTATCGGATGTATTCTTATATCACCACAGAATTAAGAGAGTTAATCAACGCCTCTTTTTCAGTGAACCCCAATGCTTGCGGTATTTTCGGCCATTCCATGGGGGGCCACGGTGCCCTGACTATTGCTCTGAAACAGCCTGAAATCTATAAATCCGTCTCTGCCTTCGCTCCCATCTGTGCGCCAATGCAATGCCCGTGGGGACAAAAAGCCTTTGGCAATTATTTGGGGTCTAAGGATAAATCAAGCTGGTCACAATATGATGCGAATGAGCTGGTCAGAATAGGCCCAACCAACCATCATATTCTCATTGATCAAGGAGAGGATGATCCGTTTTTGGGGACCGAGCTCAACCCGGATTTGTTTGCGGCCACGTGTAAATCAATGGGCCAAAAACTAACCTATCGCTCCCATCCGGGTTATGATCACAGCTATTATTTTATTCAGTCTTTCATGGCGGATCACCTGGAACATCACGCCAAAATTCTGAACAACTTATAGCGTATCAAGGGTTGCGTCGATTTCTCTCCTGTGGGGAAGACTGGTTTGTGCGCCGGCTTCCATACAGGTCAGTCCTGCCGTCACGACTGCAAATTGCAGCGCATCCGCTGTACTCCGCCCGTCGACCAAGGCCGCAGAAAACCCGCCGATGAAGCTATCTCCTGCAGCAGTAGTATCAACTGGCTGAATATCGAGTGCATTTGACGTAAAGACACTTCCATTTTCAGCCGCAATTGCTCCCTCCCCGCCAAGAGTGAGAACACAGCACAGATCAAACCTTGAAGAAAGTTCCTGCGCTAATGCCTTTCCAGTCAGATCTTTCATATGGTGCTGAGCCGCTAGAGCCGCTGCCTCGACTTCGTTTACAACCAGATAATCCAAATCATCCAGAATGGTCGCAGGAACATCAAAAACTGGCGCGAGATTAAGCAAGGTCCTCACGCCAGCTTTCTTTGCCCGGAATAACAAGGCCCAATTCTCAGCTTGAGGTACTTCCATCTGCATCAACAGAAAATCTGTTTTTGACAGCAATTCATCCGTCACTTGGGTTGCCTTCACCTGTCCATTGGCGCCAGCGATAACAGCAATTGAATTTTCGCCCGATCCATCCACCCAGATTGAGGCACATCCAGTGGGCTCTGCGAGCGCGGCTACACTGTCCAAATTGATACCATCCGCTTTCATCAAGGAAAGCGCTGGATCAGCATTGGCATCCTTGCCGACACATCCAATCATCGTTACGTCGGCGCCTGCTCTGCGTGCCGCTAATGCCTGATTAGCGCCCTTGCCACCGGGGACTTGTAAATAGCGGTTACCGTGAACGGTCTCTCCTGCGCGGGGCAGAACATCCATCTGATAGACCTGATCAATATTGATGGAACCAAAAACAACAATCATAAATACAACCCTATTTCCCTAGAAATCCTAGAACGGCAGAATTAAATATTTTGGGCTGTTCCATAGCCACCTGGTGAGAGGCCTTATTAACTATGAGTAATTCTGAATTTGGTATTTGGTGATGAATAATCTCTGAGGCAGCTACGGGGGTTCCTTTGTCATCCTGACCGACAATCACCAATGTGGGGGCTGTTATCTGTTTCAATCGATCAAATAAGTTCAGTTTTGAAATTGCTTGACAACAACCAACATATCCTTCTTCGGATGTTTCCCGGATAAAAGCTCGGGTTCGGTCAATAACAGGATGAGCAGCCTTTCGAGTTTCCTCGGCAAACCACCGCTTAATGGTGGGTTCAACAATTGCTTCAATACCACTCTTTTCGATCGCCTTAATTCGCTTTTTCCACATTGCTTCGGCGCTCTCAGACAATCGACAGAGAGAACTTGAAATAACCAATTTCTTAAGGCGCGCAGGAAACTCAAGGGCATAGGCTTGAGCAATCATTCCGCCGATAGAGAGGCCAACAAAATGGCTTTTTGAAATGCCAAAATAATCTTGAATGGCAGCAATATCGCCGACCAGTCCTTTCAAGGAATATGGTCCAGACACTGGTTCCGATTTACCATGCCCTCGCATGCTATACCGAAGCACACGATATTTTGGCAGCAACATTTCCACCAAATCATCCCAGGCACGCAAATTCGTGCTTAAGGAATGGCTCAGTGTAACAGCAGGCGCATTTTCCGGACCATCCAGCTCAACATCGAACAAAATGTCATTGATCTTTGTAAGCATGTCATTCCCCTTATGTCGTGTCTCTAGGAAGGTAGCGCTCTTCGGTCACGTTTTATCTATACCTCCCGCAAAAACCCGCTCGTTTACCATTCGATGGGTCAGTCCGAGAAAAAACAAACCAGGCAAGGTTATCACAAGCGTAAAAGCAGC
>JAESPT010000202.1 GCA_016765515.1 Sneathiella sp.
AAAATCACTAGGGAATCGAACAATGCAGCGCGTCTGGCAACAACATTACGGCGATATAATTCCGGCTGAAATTGACCTGAAACCAGACATGACCCTGATGGGGATGTTTAACGAAGCTTGCGATAAATTCGCGGGCCGGGATGCCTTTTCAAGTTTTGGTCAAACCCGCACCTACGCCGAAATACAGACGCAGGCCCGTAACTTTTCGGCCTATTTACAAAATGAGCTGGGCGTCAAGAAGGGCGATCGTATTGCGCTGATGACACCCAATTGCTTGGCCTTTCCTGTGGCCATGTTTGGCATTGCCGGCGCCGGCGCCGTTCAGGTCAACGTCAACCCTCTGTATACAGGCCGCGAACTTCGCCATCAATTGCAGGATGCGGATACGGACACCATCGTTATCTTCACAGGGTCCACCCCTGTCCTCGCCGACGCGCTGGAAGGCACAGGGATCAAGAATGTCGTCACCCTGACCCTGGATGACTTTCATGGGGGCGGCATTCCCAGCCCGGCAGCAGATGACAGGGTGACCGTAACCGCG
The DNA here is from genome assembly GCA_016765515.1 of Sneathiella sp. Classification (GTDB taxonomy): domain Bacteria; phylum Pseudomonadota; class Alphaproteobacteria; order Sneathiellales; family Sneathiellaceae; genus Sneathiella. Next base: position 542 of record JAESPT010000202.1, read on the forward strand.
ACCCTGATGGAGGCGACGGCAAAAGGCGCGGATCTTGACTTCACCGATCCGGACCTTGTGGGCAGTGATCTGTTGTTCCTGCAATATACCGGCGGCACCACGGGATTGTCGAAAGGCGCTGCTCTTACCCATAGTAATCTCATTGCCAATATTCTTCAGATCAAAGCGTTTCTTGGGGACAGCATCTCGGAAGAGGACGAGATCGTTATTACAGCCATTCCGCTGTATCACATCTTTGCCTTGGTGGTGAATTGCCTGACTTATGTCAGTGTCGGGGCGACCAATGTCCTGATCACGAACCCCCGCGATATCGATGACTTTATCGCTGAAATGGGTAAATGGAAGTTTACCGTCTTTACAGGTGTGAATACGCTGTATAATGGCCTGTCCATGATGCCTGCATTCAAAGAACTGGATTTCTCCGCCCTTAAATACTGCCTGGGCGGCGGCACCGCCTGTCAGGAAGCGGTGTCCAATCGCTGGCAGGAAATTACTGGCATGCATATCTCCGAAGGGTTTGGTATGAGTGAAACCTCACCGGTTGTCTCGGTCAATCCGATCCCCACCACTTCCTTTTCCGCAACCATCGGTATTCCGCTATCCTCAACGGATATCTCCATTCGCGATGAGGACGGCAACGAGGTGGCGGCAGGGGAGCGCGGCGAATTGTGCATCAAGGGGCCGCAGGTCATGCGCGGCTACTGGCGCCAGGAGGAGGCCAACAAAACCGCCTTCTGGGCAGACGGATATTTCCGCTCCGGTGATGTTGCTGTGGTCTCCGAAGACGGGTATGTCAAGATCGTTGATCGCATGAAAGACATGGTTCTTGTCTCTGGCTTCAACGTCTACCCCAATGAGATCGAAGCGGTCATCGCCATGATGGACGATGTGGCGGAATGCGCTTGCATCGGCACGCCTGACGAGCATACGGGGGAAGCGGTCAAACTGTTTGTCGTTAAAAAGAAGGAAAACCTGACAGCGGAGGCCATCATCGCCTACGCCCGCAAGAATTTGACAGGATACAAAGTCCCCAAACAGATCGTGTTTATTGACGAAGTGCCAAAAAGCCCGGTCGGCAAGATCCTGCGCCGCGAACTGCGATAGTCCCCTGGAAGTGGGTGATCTTGTCACCTTGTCCGCGGCCAAGGTCAAAGCTGCGGCGATGGGCATCGCTCATTTGGCCGATATTCTTCAAGTTGTGGGGATCGAGGGAGCCAGCGAGGATGCCCGTTGTCTCTTCGATCATCACTGTTCCCCTGGATCAATTTGATGTATTTTGAAACAGGATTCACTGAAAACCCTCGCTATATTCGTTCGCCCAAATGAGCGGAGATTTTGTGTTTTTTCAGGAGCCGGCGGAATTGATGATAGCTTAAGTGTAGCGCCTTGGCGGCTTCGGTTTGATTGTGGCGCGCATCTTTGAGCGCCGTCTTTATTAATTGGCTTTCAAAGTCACTCACTGTGTTCGCAAACCCATCGGATGTGATTGGTTTTGTTCTGGCGGGTTTTGTTTCGCTCGATTTACCGAGACGCCAGGGACTATCATAGGGATTGATGTTAATTTCAGTGACTTCTTCTTCCTGGTTGGTGCGCCGGCAAATGGTTCGATCAATTGCATTGCGTAATTCACGAATATTTCCGGGCCAGGAATACTCCATGAGTTGCCGTTGGGCCGCGGGCGAAAATCCCGGAAATAAGTCCTGATTAAATTCGCGCATGAATTCTATGGCAAAATGGGTGGCCAGTGTCAGGATGTCAGTGGGACGGGCGCGGAGCGGCGGCAGGGTTATGACGTCAAAGGCCAATCGATCCAATAAATCAGCACGAAACTTTCCAATGCTGGCCAAGCTGGGTAAATCCACATTGGCAGCGCCAATCACGCGGACGTCTATTTTGATGGTTTCTTTCCCGCCGACCCGTTCCAATTCACCATATTCGATGACGCGCAAGATCTTCTCTTGAGCGGCCAGTGATGCGCTGGCGATTTCATCCAAAATGAGGGTGCCACCATGGGCCCGTTCGAACCTGCCGATATGCAGTCGTTGGGCGCCGGTAAAAGCCCCCATTTCGTGGCCGAATAATTCACTTTCTAGCAGGCTTTCGGTTAAGGCGGCACAATTAACTTTAATCAACGGGCCATCCCACCGTTTGGATAAATAATGCAGTCTCGATGTGAAGAGCTCTTTCCCCGTGCCTCTTTCTCCAACCACAAGGCAAGGCCTGTCGAACTGAGCCAAGCGGGATGTTTGTCCCACCACATCCAAAAAATTTGGATCCTCACCGATGATGTTCATGAGTGCTTCCATTCGGCTATAATAGCGTATTTCGTTGACGAATGTCGACAGTATATAGCTAAAATCGCTAATAATATAGCAAGCAATTTGACTAAGTCATTGAATAGTATGAACAATCAAACTTGGCATAGCTTTTGCGAAATAGGGGGTAGAACACATCCTTGAAAAGGAAATTATGATGGGTATTTTTTCTCAATTAACTGATATTGCCAATTCTAACATTAACTCAATATTGGATCGGGCTGAAAATCCTGAAAAATTGGCCCGGTTGATGATTCAGGAAATGGAAGACACACTTATTGAGGTCCGCAGTTCGGCCGTGCGAGCCATTGCGGATAAAAAA
>JAESPT010000203.1 GCA_016765515.1 Sneathiella sp.
ATTGACAAGTCGTTCAGCTGCCTGAAGAAGCAGAAATATTGCAGATCCGCCGATGAAAGCTGATTGGAAAAGACCGGCAAGCGCTTCCGCTTTCCCGTGTCCAAACCTATGATCTTCGTCCGCCGGAACAAGTGCGTGACGAACAGCAAATAGATTGACCAGGGAAGCGCCGAGATCGAGGAGGGAATCGACAAGGGTTGACAAAATGGAGACTGAGTCGGTCTCAAGATACGCCCACAACTTTACTCCGATCAGAGAGAGAGCAACAAAGACAGCAGCATAGGTGGCTGACCGCATCAGCATTTCGTTGCTTTTTTTCAGGCTTTCAGAATTGAGCTGTTCTTTTGTTGACGTCATTCAGAATTCCTTATGGGAAGAGGACAGCTTTTTGCCAGCCGTTTTCTGTCTTGGAATATTGCCGCCTTTCGTGAAGACGGAAAGGTTTGTCGCGCCAAAACTCAATTTGCGTGGGTTTGATTCTTACGCCGGTCCAATAAGGGGGGCGGGGGATTGATCCCACAGCGTATTTTGCTGCATATTTGGCAACGGCGGCTTCCAGCGTAAAACGACCATCCATTGGTCTTGATTGCTGACTGGCCCAGGCACCAATTCGGCTGTCTCTGGGGCGGCTGTTGAAATATTCGTCCGCTTCCTCATCGCTAACAATCTCTACGTCACCCCGTATGCGGACCACGCGCCGCAAAGATTTCCAGTGAAAGCATAAGGCTGCTTTCAGAGTGTGGAGAAGCTCGACTCCTTTTTGGCTTTCCGTATTGGTATAGAAAACAAAGCCTTGCTCATCCACTTGTTTCAATAGAACCATTCGGACGGACGGATGGCCTTCTGCATCGACGGTGGCAAGAGACATGGCGGTCGCATCATTCGGCTCTGCTACTTCTGCTTCTTGCAACCAGCTTTGAAATTCTGCGATCAACTGGGGCAGTTCTGTCACATCCATATCAACTTGTCCGTCATCTTTATTCAATGTCATTGATTCAATGTTCAATTTAGTGGCCCTTCGTCCGTCTGTCGATACAATGTCTTAATCGGAACACAATCTTGTGGAAATTAGTGATCCGTGTAACGGATGACACGGAGACCATTGCGACCTATATTATGAAAGTATATGCAATTCGTGTTGCAACCGATGGAAAGCAACTACTGGAGGAACGAAAAATGACAATGAGTAAGACCATTATAGCTGGGGCAATGGTCATTCTGCTCGCTGTTGCAGGATGTGCGTCACAAAAGAACAGTCCAAAACAGACTGGCGGCGCCATCATCGGTGGTGTTGGCGGCGCATTGTTGGGTTCCATGTTCGGGAAAGGACACGGTCGGTTAGCTGCTGTTGCCGTCGGTACACTTGTGGGAGCCATGATCGGTAGTGAAGTCGGCAAGTCTCTGGACAAAGCTGATCGTGCAGCAATTGATCGTGCGGAAAATAGAGCAACAACCTCTCCAATGGGTGAAACAATCAAATGGAATAATCCAGATAGCGGAAATCGCGGCACCGTGACACCTGTTCGTGATGGTGAAGATAGAGAAGGCCGATATTGCCGAGAATTCCGCCAAACCATCGAAGTTGGAGGAAAGCTGGAAGAGGGCTATGGAACGGCTTGCCGGCAGGAAGATGGCTCTTGGCAGATAATGTCATAGGCGATGCTGTCAATAGGGCTATATTTTATCGGCATATTCCAATAGAAGGGTAACAGTGTAATTTACAGGCTTGTTGATTGAATTGATGCTGAAATTGGAAAAATTGCTCACTGGAACGGCACTTGCTGTCGTTCTTGCTGTCTCAACTGTGTAAACAGGAGTAGCCGGATTTGAAGAGGCCGTGAAAGCCTATGAAACCGGTAATTATACAGAGGCCTATGACGAATGGCTCCCACTTGCCAGATCCAATGATCCGGCGGCAATGAGAAATATTGGTCACCTATATCGCCGAGGCCTGGGAGTTGAGCAGAATTTTAAAAAGGCTCTTTCGTGGTACAAACAGGCTGCAGAAATGGGTTTTGATCGAGCTCAGGCCAATTTGGCGACCATGTATCTCAAGGGAGAAGGTGTCGATCAGAATTACAAAAAAGCAAGCGAGTGGTTCAGTCGTGCGGCGCGCAATGGTCATACAATTGCTCAATACAATCTCGGCTTGATGTATGAACATGGAAAAGGTGTTAGTAAAAGCACAATTAAAGCCTTGGGTTGGTACAATCTCGCTGCTAAGGCGGGGCATAAGTTAGCACTGGATAAACTTTCGGTTCTTGTTGCCAGCGATCCTGATATTCAAGAAGAAAAACCGAAAAACCTGATTGCTGACCCTGTCGTCGTGGTAAATGTAAAACCAAAGCCAAACGCACCTGCGCCTGCTGAAAAGAGCATTGCCGTAAAACCCGCTGCAAAACCAAAAGAGCTCGCACCACCGAAACAAAAGGAAACCCTGGCGGAGGAAAACACTGCCTCTGCTATGCCTAAAGCTGTGGTTATTCGCAATCCGGAACCTATGGAGAAATCTGTCAGCGTTTCCAACTCCCCCGCAGAGAAACAATCTTCACCCGCAGTCGTTGCAAATAAAACCACTAAAACCGAAAAGCGTTGGGATCCCTTTGCGGGCAGCGCAAATAATTCAGTAGCGAATAGTGAAACCCTGCCAAAGGGGGAGACTACTGTTTTTAGCCAGCCAAAGAAGCAAGAGGTAAAACCGGCATCATCGGATACGGTTAAACAATCACCTGTCAAACAAGCAAAAATTGAAAAACCAAAGCAGGAGGAGAAACAGGGATTCTTTGCCGCTCTGAAGTCTTTGATTGCAGGAGATGAGAAGGAAGACGCCTCATCGGGTGAAACCGCTGAGACCCAGACGACAGAATCATCGATTGAAACAGCAGAGCCGTAGGTGAACAAGCCTGCCGAGCCAAAAGCTCCAGTTGTCGTTGCAGCCAAGCCTGTTAAGGTACCATCGGTTGCCAAATCCAGACCCATCACCGGCAGTTCGGCATTGACACTCCCAGAAAAGTTGGAGCTGGCTGAATTAGCGTTTACACTGGAAGAATATCAACAAGCGCTGATTGTTTGGGCCCCTCTTGCCCAAAAGGGAAATGCTGAGGCGCAATATAATCTTGGTAACATGTTTCTGGGCGGTCATGCTCTACCGATAGATCGTGTTAGGGCTTATTCTTGGTGGGAGAAGGCTCGGAATAGCGGATCGACGAAAGCAGAAGATTCCCTTGCCAAGTTAGAAAAATCCTTGACCTTCTTGGAGAAAAGACAACTTCAGCGGGCCAAGTAGTCCTATGATAAAAGTAGTTGATTAAATGAAAATTTGACTAATCGGCTGTTTTAATTGCCAAGATTGACATTACATACAGTGGTTAGTCCGTATAATATTGATTGGTTATACAATCCATGAAAGATCCCTATAACGCTTTAGGCGTTTCTAAAACTGCGAGCCAAAAAGAAATTAAATCTGCCTATCGAAGACTTGCAAAGAAACTGCATCCTGACACAAATCAGGGCAACGAAAAAATTGCGGAAAAATTCAAAGAAATCTCTGCTGCCTACAATATCATTGGCGATGAGAAGATGCGGGCTCGCTATGATCGCGGTGAAATTGATGTGAATGGTCAGGAAAGAGCCGCTTACGGGTTTGGTGGCGGACAACCAGGTAGAGGCGGCACCCGAGCTGGCGGTTCGGATTTTTTTGGCGGTGGATCTGAAGATATTTTTTCTGAAATCTTTGGTAACTTTCGCCGAGGCGCGGGTCGATCGTCCCCGGTTAAAGGTCGGGATAAATCTTTTGCCATTGATATAACATTTGTCGAAGCGGCTACCGGGAGTACTCGGCGGCTTACTCTCGGTGAAGGCGGCCGAACATTGGATGTTAAAATTCCGGCGGGAATTCAAGACGGAAAACAGATCCGCTTGAAGGGACAAGGCGATCCTGGAACAGCAGGGGGCGCTGCAGGCGATATTATGATTAATGTCCGGATCAAAAAACACGATGTCTTTGTCAGTGAGGGCGATAATGTAATTGTTGAATTACCGGTTAGTCTTCCCGAAGCTGTCCTCGGCGCCAAAATTCCGGTTCCAACTGTAGACGGTACCGTGAATTTGAAAATCCCGGCAGGATCAAATACAGGGTCTACTTTGCGTCTGAAAGGGAAAGGTATTCTTAAAAAAGATGGCAAAACTCGCGGCGATCAGTTGGTGAAGTTAAAAGTGGTATTACCGGAAACTCAAGACGCGGAACTTCAGGACTGGGTATCAAAATGGTCAGAGCAGCATCACTATGATGTCCGCAAAAAATTCGAGAAATACCAGTAATTGCGAGTATTGCGGGATAAGGTTTTGACTGTTTTTTATGGTCAGGATAAGAAGAGATGACAGTTCGATTTCTAGGACAGAGAAAACAGGATTTTGTTAATGACTGAGCAGACAGGGATAATGGCGGGTAAAAAAGGGTTGATTATGGGCGTTGCCAA
>JAESPT010000204.1 GCA_016765515.1 Sneathiella sp.
AGATTTCAGCCGCCGCCGGATTATTTAGGATTTTCCCTGCGGCGTTTGACCAATCAACAGACGTCCGCTGTGTGACAACAAATCCGTTTTCAGCACAGTGAATAGCGGGGGCGAGGATATCTGCAAAATCCATTGAGCCATATTTTTGGTGAAGGGTTACCCAGGCATCGATTGCTCCGGGTACGGTCACAGCGTGCGGGCTGGTCAAAGAAATTTCACTGATGCCCTGATCCAACAGATAACCTGCGGTCAAACCTTGCGGCGCCGTCCCCGAACCGTTTAGCCCTTCGATCTGTCCGGATCCCTTCGGTGCGATCAAAGCAAAACAATCCCCGCCAATTCCGGTTTGCATGGGATCAACAACACATTGAACGGCACAGGACGCTATCGCAGCATCCATAGCATTACCGCCTGCTTTCAATATTGAGAGACCGACTTGTGACGCATGAGCACTGGATGACGCAATAGCGCCATTCAAACCATATGTAACTGAGCGCCCGGGATTTGAGAAATTACGCAACTTGAACCTGCCTGTAAGTTTGGAAATATTGCCAAATCTTAACCTGTCAGGATCTCTTCTGCAAAATAACTTTTACACAATTCCATCATTCGGGAGGATAGGGGATCGAATATTACCAGAGCCGGACAATTACATATTTGGTGAAAGCATCATCCACGTTCAATTGGCTGGCGGCTCGCCATGCATTAACCGCATCGTCGTGATTTTCAAAAAATCCGCGAACGTCCACTTTCTTCGGATCGACAAATTCGCGGCCTCTCGTATCGATAACCTTACCGCCGAAGACGATAAACAGATTTTTTTGTGACGTTGGCGCTGAAGCTGTTTCAGTCATTCCCAATGCTCTCTTCTAAACAAATTAGATTTGGTTATGGACGGACGAATACGCTTCCATCTCTTATTCTTTATAAAATTGTAATCTGAAAATTTAATTAATGTTCTTAGTCATGCGCGCATTGGCTTGCAAGCCAATTCAGCCCGATACATTATTCTTTTGCAGCAAATGTCCCAAAAGACAAAATAGACACGGATAAAAGCAGGTGATAGACGTTTATCCGGTCCATCCCAACTTGCATGGCAATCCAACCACTGACAAGCCCGGCAGCAACCAGAGCGACAACGCCGATAAGGAGAAATATCCCGGGGTTAGGTTGCGTGACGCCTCGATAGAGACCGGCAAGCCCCAGAACAGCGACGACACCGTAACGAACTTCTTCCGACAGCCTCCAGGTATCAAACAGCAAAACGGCGGAAAGTCCGGTTATCGCGATCAATACAATCCACCAACCGGCCCGATGAAATGGCTGGGCAAGAACACCCCCAACGGCGGCAAGCGTAAAACTGACTATTCCTATTGAACCTGCATAAGTTGTAGCGAGATCATGGTACGGTTTTATGCCATTGAACCCACCATAAACGAAAGCCCCCAATATCGCGGTCAACCCAATAGACACAACCCCCACGCCCCAGAATAAATTCATGGGAAAATAGGTTCGCCGCATCAGGAGAAGCGAAATAAAGGCACTCACCACGAGGATTATTTCAAAAATTACAATAGAATTCATGGGGAATATTCATACCGGTAAAGAAACGACTTGTCCAATGCCACGGAATTTAATGCTTTCGCCTTTATAAAAAATTAGTCTCGCTGGGCAGGCGGGAGCAAGTGTCTGTATTTTTCCCAAGGAATTATAATACTGAGCGACATTTCTTCCAATTGACGAATACCACAACATTTCCTCGTTGAAGGGAACACCCGCAAATGCCGTACATTTGCCACTAATAATTAATACAAATTTGCCATATTTTAAAAATTATCGAGATTAACTCACTCCCGTTAGGTCGCTGTACAATCCGTTATCTGAAATCGACCTATTTCTTAACTTGTATGTCGCCAGAAACTTGTTATTTAGCAATGATTAGTAATAAAATTCTGTAATGAATTAAGCCAACAAAAAGCGGGGAGAGCCAAAATTAGCGCACAAGCCAAAAAAAGTCGCAGGCAAGTCTCCATTGCGTCAGCCCTCGCTTTAAGTTTCGGGACACTGGTTTGTGTCGCCATACTTGCTGTCCTTGGTGTCAGCCTGATAACGGGTCTCACAAACACGCGCGATCTCTTGATCGATAAAGCCACAACGGAAATGGATATCGTCCGCAATAATCTCACGGGTCTGTTTGATCCTGCAGAAGATCAGGTACGCTATATCGCTGATCTGATCTACAACGGCATTATTGATATAAATGATGACAAAAGCCTGAATGAGGGCCTTCTCGCCGGTCTTGCCGCCAGCCAGCGGATTACCGGGCTTGTTTTCACTTTTCCAGACTATCGGGTAAAAGTGGCGGATCGACGTACCCGTGAGGTTTATGATTTCGTAAATACTGACGATCCAATAACGGCACACAGTATTGAAGAGATGAAATCAAGCCGTGTCGGCAGCTGGTCACGGCTTCTATATGCTCCCGATGCCGGCGAAACAGTTATGAGTTTTCGCCAGCCCGTTTCCAAAGATAACGTATATATAGGGTCTGTCATTGCTGCAATCCCAATCTCAGCCGTGAACAAAGCTGCAAAGAAGGATGGATTACAGACGGATGAAGGTCGCTTCATTCTCTACGGAAAGGATCATGTTCTCACCCAGCAGGGATTTCAGGTTGATTCTACAAGTTTGACCTATGAAGGAGTTGTTCCGAAACTCTCTGAAATCGATGACCCTGTTCTCGCCTCCATATGGACGGCACCACGAACCCCTTTTCGCATCATCAAATCGAACCTAGGATTTGAGGGTCATTTCACGATTGTAAATGGAGAACGATACCAATTTTTCTACTCGAATCTGGAAGGATATACAGATCAGCCATTGATCATTGGATATCACCTGAAATATGACGAAGCGACCAAGGAGATCCGCAGGTTGGGATATGCAGCGATGACAGGGATAATTATTCTGGGCATCAGCATCTTAATCGCTTTCTTTATTGGCCGCAAAATCTCTCGCCCGATTGTCGCCCTTTCCAAAGCGTCGCAAAAGATCTCCAGTCTGGAATTTGACAAAGTGGATCCTCTTCCTCCAAGTCGCTTGAAAGAGCTGAACGAAGCGAGCGATGGCTATAATACAATGTTACGAGGCCTCAGCTGGTTTGAGAACTATGTCCCTAAAAGCCTGGTTCGAAAACTGATGGAATCTGGAGATGCTCATTCTGAGACGAGAGACGTCACGGTTATGTTCACAGATATTGTCGCCTTCACCCCCATGGCTGAAAACATGGCATCAGAAGAAGTTGCTGATCTTCTCAACACCATTTTGAATTGGTCACAGGTTGCATTGAAGCAGAGGGCGGCACCGTTGATAAATTTATTGGCGATGCTGTTATGGCTTTCTGGGGTGCTCCGGACCATCAAGCGGATCATGCGGACCGGGCTTGCCGCGCGGCAAAAGCAATTACCCGTGCAATCCTTGACGACAACAAGGAACGGGAACAGCAGAACAAGAAACCAATCAAAATGCGCATAGGCATCCATACGGGTCCTGTTGTCGTCGGAAACATCGGCTCGTCCGGGCGGATCAATTACACGGTTGTGGGCGATGCCGTGAATATCGCCCAACGCATTGAACAGCTTGGTAAAAGATTCACCCCTGACTATGAAGACGACGTTTTGACGTTACTGTCTGATGCTGTATTTAAAGACGCGAGCCAGATTGACCAATCGGTTGATGTTGGTATGCACTCGGTCAAGGGTCGGAACAACATGCTCCAAATCTACAAATTGACCCAGTGAATACTTTTTTGATCAAGCCTTAACTTGGCTGGTAATACGGATTGGTTCCGCCCGCATGGTCTGTCACATCAAGCACTTCGGTGATAGCAGGAACCAGTTCCATGATTTCTTTTGCGACACCTTGTTTCAAAGTCACATCCGCCATCCCGCAGCCCTGGCAACCTCCTTCTAGTTTGACAAAGGCTTTGCTGTCCTGAACATCCATGAGGGAAATATATCCACCATGTGCAGCAATGGAGGGGTTTATGCGATCTTGCAGCAACTCCCGAATAGCAATTCCTTCGGCAGACTGAAGTCCTGGACGTGGAAGAGATTCCCGGTGATCCCGAATGGCCGTAATTTCAGGAATATAGTGACGCAGCATATTGGTCATACCGTTCAGCATGGTAAACGCCGAACCCTGCATTTTCAAATAAAGAATACCCTTGTCATAACTATGAAAGGCGACATCTCCACCTGATTGAGTGACCGCTGGAACAATACGTGTCTCCAGAAGATCTTTCACCTGAGCGATAATCTCCTCGTCAAATTCACCGCCCTTTTCTTCTTCATGATAGGCCGGTTCACCGCTTTCAAAATGCGTCATGATGGCGGCAAATATTTCGGTTCGAAGCGTATCCCAATCAACGTCGTCCTTTCGAATAATTCGAACCGCATCCTCCAACAAAGTGATAGATACAATACCCTTCACCTTATAAAGCTGAGCCGCCAAAGGTGACCTTTCTGCAGCCTCCTCTTTGGATACAACAAGTGGCCCCGCCTCATAGACGGCTGTTCCAGGATAAAATTCCAATTCGGTTGCCGTCTCACCGGCTTTGGTCTGAATAAACATTATCTCTTCTCAACGTCCTTACTACGGTTTAGGTTGCACGGTCTTACCTGCACCCAAGGTATTTGGTTTACATACCATATAACGAATAATAATAAAAAAGGGGAGAACTATGGCTAACTTTGTGACAGTCGTCAGAGAAAAAACAGAAAATGGTGATATCTGCCGGGTCACTATTGATAATCAGAAAAAGCTGAATACAGTAAATACAGAAATTCTGAATTCCTTGAAAAATTGTTTTCTCGAGCTGAGGGAAGACACCAATCTGGCGGTTGTCATTCTGACGGGAGCCGGAGAAAAAGCGTTTATCGGTGGTGCCAATATTGAAGAAATGGCAGCCCTTAACGCGGACACAGCCAGAAAATTCATCACCAACCTTCATGAAGTCTGCGATGCCATTCGGAAATTACAGGCTCCTGTCCTTGCCCGGGTTAACGGATATTGTTTGGGAGCCGGAATGGAAATTGCCGCCATCTGTGATCTCGTTATTGCCGAAGAAAAAGCAGAATTTGCCATGCCAGAGGTTCGTGTTGGGATTCCGTCGGTCATTGAAGCCGCCGTCTTGCCGCAAATATTAGGGACCGGCCTTGCAAGAGATCTGGTCCTAACGGCACGGACGATGTATGCCGATGAAGCCCACAGGGCTGGCTTTGTTCAACGGCTCGCCAAAAACGGCGAATTGGATG
>JAESPT010000205.1 GCA_016765515.1 Sneathiella sp.
CCACAAAAATTTTACGATCCGTTTCTAACAAGGAAAGAACGGTTTGTAACACACATACATGGGCTTCACATCCAACAACGACAATTTCTGATTTTCCTTTCAAGGCGCCCAGAAAATCAGGTTCACGGCAGGCGTCAAACGTCATTTTTTTGAACACCTCGCCCGAATTTTTAACGGCTAATTTAGAAACTGTCGATCCCAATCCATCGGGATTCTGCTCAGTTAGCAGACTGGGAATATTGAGCAGATTTACTGCCTCCAGCAAATGTCCGACATTACTAATAATCTCTTCAGCGTTGTGAATGGCAGGGATCAGTTTCTCCTGAATATCGATCATGAGAAGAATAGATTTATCAGCGTTTAAGGTGAGCATGGTTTTCCTCCCAGTTACAAATTGTGATTTTTTCTTCAATAAACGCGCGCATTAACTCTTGGGATGACATATCGAAAATTCTTATTCGTCCCGTATGTTCCATCAGTAATGACCCTGTTGCATAGGAAAAGATATCGACCATCAATCGCTTGGAGGCCGTCTCGTCGGCACCAAGTTCTGATGCTGCGACCGCGATGGGCTGCAGGCAATCGGCAAATTGTTCATTTAATCGGTGGTCCCGTTCCCTGCCGACCCCTTTTGGGGTCATGCCCCCTTTGAAAAGATAAAATCCAAGATCCAGGTCCTTGGGCCTTTTCGCGTAAAACTGGAACACTGAAAACGCTGCCGCCCGAAACTTGTCCAGGGGGGCCGTTGCTTTTTTAACGGCTTTATCAACAAATCCCCTGAGATTGGCAAGTGAGTGAGACAGGAGTTCCGCATAAATTTCTTCGCGGGATTCAAAATGGAAATAAAGGGCTGCCGGTGTATATCCAGCCTCGCTGGCTATGGCCCGCAGACTGGCTCCATCCAATCCCTCTTTTTCAAAAACTCGGCGTGCCGCTTCAAGAATGAGAGTGCGTTTGTGCTCACTGACCGCTTTTTTTCGCTGTTTCTCAATCTCTTTCGCCATGAAGGGTTCCTTGAACGGTTGACAAATAATTTAACACTGTTAGATTTTTGAACACTGTTAGATTTATTGTATCACACTTAAATTCAGACGGAGAAGCCAAATGTTGATGACAGCCGAAGATTATAGAGAGTCCCTTCGCCGCTATACTCCAAGAATATTTATCAATGGCTCGCAGGTGACAAATGTGGCGGATGAGCCTTTGCTTGCGCCGGGGATAGCGGGTGTTGGCGTCACTTACGATTTTGCCCATCATCCAGATCATGTTCATTCCCTTACGGCGATCGAAGCAAGTTCCGGTAAGACTGTCAACCGAATGCTGCACATCAATCGTGAGTCCAAGGACCTGCTCAGTAAACTGGAAGCTGTGCGGGCTGTCTGCGCTGAATCCGGCTGTGCGCAACGATATCTCGCCCATGATGCTCTAAACGGTTTGTATCAAGCTACTAAGCGAACCGATGACAGACACGGGACGGATTATCATCAGCGTTTCATCCATTATCTGCATCGGGTTCAGGACGAGGATCTGTCCCTTGGGATCGCCATGACCGATGCGAAAGGTGACCGGTCAAAGCGGGCGGGCGAGCAAGCCAAGCGTGATGTCTATGTGCATATCAAGGAACGGCGCCCGGACGGGATTATTATTCGGGGGACAAAAGCCATTGTGACAGGCGCACCTTACATGCATGAATTTCTGGTTATGCCGTGTCGGACCCACCCTGCGGAAGATGCCGATTTTGCAGTTGCCTGTGCCGTTCCCGTCGATGCGCCAGGCATTACCATAATCGCCCGACCTGCGGGACGGAGAGGCGAGGCGTCGGCAAAGTTTTCAGCCAAATATGGCCAATCAACCGGTGTGGTTCAATTTGACAATGTTTTTGTTCCTCATGAACAGGTGTTTCTCGCTGGAGAGACGGAGGAGGGCGGATTTCTCACGACGACATATGCCACCCACCATCGCCAGTCCTGTATTGGCGCGCGCGCTGGATTTGGTGATTTGCTGATCGGCGCGGGGGCATTAATGACCCGGGCAAATGGTCTGGATTTTGAAAAACACGGTCATCTTCGCGATGCAATGGTCGAGTTGATCACGATTACCGAGAGCTTTTATGCCTGCGGCGTCGCCTCGTCGGTCTATTGTGAGCAAGACCCCGCAGGTTCTGTCATGCCGCATCCCGTTTATTCCAATATTGGAAAGCTGTTGCTGGCCACGAAAATCTACGACATGCACCGGATTGCCCATCTGGTGTCTGGCGGTTTGATCGTTGCCTTGCCAGGCCCGGATGAAGATCATAATCCGGAAACTCAGGCCTCCCTTTCCGCTGTACTCTCTGGTCGTCCGGATATTCCAACCGAACAAAGGCTGGAAGTCGCCCGATTTATCGAAGACCTGACGGTTTCCTCTCAAGCGGGGTGGTATTCGGTTATGTCGTTGCATGGCGGCGGATCACCAGAAGCCATGAAACGGGAGATTTGGCGTAATTATCCGGTTAGCGAAAAAACCGATCTGGTTGAGCGCCTGCTGGACCGTGATATTCTGGATGAAGGTCAAAAAGTCACAGATCAGCCCGGGAAATGTTGCGAAAAAGGATGCTAGTCCAGACTAAGTCAGAGTGATTGAGCGGCGTCCAATACGGCGTCTACATGGCCTTTGACTTTAACCTTTCGCCAGACATTTTGTACAATGCCGGAGGCATCTATCAAAAATGTCGCTCGCTCAATACCCATATATTTGCGGCCATACATATTTTTCTCAACCCAAACACCGAAGGCTTCGCAAGCGGCACCGTCTTCATCGCTTGCCAGAAGGACAGAAAGTTCATGTTTGGCGCGGAATTTTTCGTGTTTTGCGAGCGTGTCTTTCGAAACACCGATCACGGTAACACCAGTCGCATTAAACTGGGACTTCAATTCCGTGAAATCCTTAGCTTCAGTGGTGCAGCCGGGGGTATCATCCTTGGGGTAAAAATAGAGCACATATATTTGCCCTTTAAGACCGTCAGAACTGATCGTTCCGACATCATCCGTGGGCATACTAAAATCTGGGACAGTCTGTCCTACTTCTACCATTACAGATCCTTTCGACTTTTCTCGTTGCTAGGGTACTGAAGTAGCAGTGGATTCCCATCTAGACAAGTAGACATGTCGTTTGAATTGAAATTAATAGTAGGAGACGACTAGGAGGACGGTATGAGTTCCTTGAAGCAGTGACTGACATATTTTTGTGTTTTCTCTATATGTGCCGTCAGGCTTTCAAAGTCAGGCTGATTGCCCGCTTTCGACAGAGCTTGTTTCAGGGCTGTTGGAATTTGATCTGTCACTATTCTTTCGCTTAGCGAGAGACGAATAAGTCCTTGCAAGTTTAGGTAGAAGGACATGGCGCTGGTCAGTTTTTCCGATTGCTCAGCTGTCAGAATATTTTCTGATCCCATGCGCTGAAAACTTTCAATCGTGTTGGGAATAAGGATTGCCGGGTGTTTGAGACCCTGTATCAATTTGAGATATTGGCAGATGAATTCCAGGTCCATCAAACCACCAGGATGATTTTTCAGAGCCCAAATCGATTTGCCTACATGCTCTTTGTGCAGCCGGGTTTGCATGTCATAAACATCCTTCGCCACTTGTGCGGGCTCACGCTTGACGCTCACAATTTCCTTCAAGGTGTCACTCACAGCGCGTGTCAAAATTGGATCACCGGCAACGACCCTGGCGCGGGTCAACGCTAGATGCTCCCAGGTCCAGGCATCCTCTGCGTAGTATTTTTTGAAACCTTCAAGGGGAAGCGCTATGGGCCCGGATTTCCCATGGGGACGGAGTCTCATATCTACTTCATAGAGGCGGCCTTCTCCGGTCAAAGCACTGAGAGTATTGATAAAACGCTGACTGAGGCGTGTATAGAATAAACCCGAGGGAATGGGTTTTAAGCCGTCGGTCATGACGTCTTCTGTCTCTGTATTAAAGACAAAAATCAGATCCGCGTCGGAGCCGGGAGTCATTTCACGGCTGCCAAGCTTACCCGCGGCAATAACCACAAACTCTCCGCCTGGAACCTGCCCATGTTTTTCTTCCAACTCCCCTTTTACATGAGGGAGCAGAACCTGCATGACAATTTCAGCGATACAGGTAAGGGAGGCTCCGGCTGTTACCGTTGCGCCGCGACTATTCTCATGATCGATATTGTCCAGGATCTGGACGCCAACGCGAAATTTGAGATCATTGAGCCAGCGACGGGAGATATCGAGGACGTCCTGAAAATCCCGGCCGGTCTCCAACATAAACTCCAGATCTTCAGTGAGTTCTTCGCGGCTTTGTAAAGGTCCCATAAAATCAGGAGAGAGGACACCGTCCAGCAAAAGTGGGTTTGTTGATAACCGATCGGCCAATTGCGGCGCCATTCCCATAATCTTGGCCACAAGCTGCAACAAGCTTGGATGGGCATTGAAAAGGGAGAACAATTGAACCCCGGCGGGCAGCTTTTTCAAAAAAGCATCGAAGCGCATAAAGGCCGCATCGGGTTTTACCGTATTGGCAAGGTTTTCCAGAATGACTGGCATGAGGGTGGTGAGCAGCTGTTGGGCGCGTACGGTACGGGTGGCCCGATATCGTCCATGGTGCCACTCACGGATGATTTTGGAAATGGTGGAGGTATCCTCATATCCCAAATCCTGCAGGGATAGAAGGGTTTCCGGATCATCCTCTGCCCCGGTAAAGACCAGCCGTCCGACAAGGCGCTCTTCATTCTCTTCAAAGTGAAACAAGGCGTCATAGTGATTTTTGACAGCTTTCAGAGTGTTTTCAAGTGTGCTGCGAAAAATTGAAGCATCGTCATATCCCATAAACACGCCAAGCCGATCGAGATCGTGCTCTTTTTCGGGGAGAAGCTGAGTTTGCTCATCCTGGATCATCTGCAAGCGATGTTCCAATGTTCGAAGAAAAATATAGGCCCCGGTCAGATCATCGCGAACAGCAAGCTCTACTTTCCCAAAATCTGTCAACGCCTGCAGGGTGCCAAGTGTTGTTGATAGGCGCAGGGCTGGATTACGCCCCCCTTCAATGAGTTGTTGGGTCTGGCAAAAGAACTCAATTTCCCGAATGCCGCCCCGACCAATTTTGATGTTATGGCCATCCAGAGAAATTTTACCAAAGCCCTTATGGGTATGAATTTGCAATTTGATTGCTTGAATATCTGCAATGGCCGCAAAATCCAGAAATTTGCGCCAGATAAAAGGCTGCAGAAAATCAATGAATTCTTCTCCGGCGACCAAGTCACCGGCAATGGGGCGGGCTTTGATCATTGCCGCCCGTTCCCAATTTTGGCCCTGACTTTCATAATATGTATGAGCCGCCGCCAGCGGCAGGGCCGGGGGCGTTGCTCCAGGATCAGGGCGCAGGCGTAAATCCGTTCGAAACACATATCCGTCAGCCGTGCGTTCCTGCATCATTTTAACCAGATTACGGGCGATTTTGACAAAACAGTCGTGGACAGATTTACGTCCGGTATAGGTAATTCTGTCTGTATCAAACAGAATAATGAGGTCAATATCGCTTGAATAATTCAGCTCAAATGCACCCAGTTTTCCCATGCCCAGAATGATGAGGCCGCTGTTATAAACTGGGTTTTCCGGGTGGGGGAGAACTAGCTCGCCTTTGGTGTGGGCCGCCAAAAGTAAGTGAGAAATACAGCAATCCGTGGCAAAAGCGGCAAAATCGGAAAGGGTTTTTGTGATTGTCAACAAAGACCAGCTTTCCGCCATATCAGCCAGGGCCGTCAGAAGTGCAATACGTTTCTTGGCGGTCCGAAGGGCGGCCATAACGACCGTCATCTCGTTTTGCGGGGCAATGTGCGGTTTCAGGTTCTGATAGATCCACGAAAGCGCTTCGTTGCTCCCAGATCGGATCAGAGTGCTAAAAAATTCAAGATCTTTGAGCAGGCATTGACTGAGATAGGGACTGTTTCCAAAAATGGCGTCCAATATTTGTCGTCCGACCTTAGTTTCGCCAAAATTATGTCCAAAACTGGAATAAACCGGGTGGTCTGAGATTATTTCCAACCAGTTTTCGTGGCCAACTTTTAGGAAATCCTGGTTTCCAGGACTGGGAAGTGACTTAACTTCATCAATAAACGAGAATAATTCAACTTCAGACATATCCAACGTTCCTAAAATCGGTCATAGTATAAAGGCCGTAAACCTTGGCGCGGACACTGGATTAATTTCAACAATAATGTGAATAGCACGTTTTGGTTTCAGCAGCTTCAAAAATACTCCTCCGATTATTCCTAAGCCTTTTTGTCTTGGTAATCCTGACTGGGCTTGTGCTCGTAGCCGCTCTTAGTCGAGGTTCGATCTCCCTTTCCTTTGTCGGACCTTATCTCAATCAAGTGCTGGCGGATCAGTATCCGGATATCAAACTTGAGTTTGATACGTTGGAACTTCTATGGGATGCTCGCGATAAAAATCTGGTCTTTGGCGTGACAAATGTGGCGATCTCCAAGGAAAAAGAGACAATTGCCGTGATTCCGGCTGTAACGGTCACCTTTAGCCAAGAGGCGTTGCTCACCGGTAAAGTTGCTCCCTCCGGTCTGGAATTTACCGGTCTGAAAGTTCTGCTGACACGCACGATAAGTGGCGGGGTCAATCTTGGATACTCCTACGGAGAGACAGAGGAGGCGGGCTCAGGCGACAAGGCGATAACTGGAGCCACAGTGGCTGTTATTCATGAATTGATTGCCGGTATGGAAAAGAACAGACAACAGTCTGATCTGACAGCCTATCTGGATAGATTGGAGATATACCAGTCCGGCCTTTTCATCGAAGACGAAAAACAAGGAAAAATGTGGCGTGTCACGTCCGCCGATATGGTGATCTGGCGGACAGAAAACGGGATTGTCGGACGTATTCAGGGCGATGTTCATATTGGTGATGAGAGCATTAATCTGGTGGCAAATGCGGCTTATAATGCAAGCGACAAAACAACCGTGGTTAATACCCAGATATTCGATTTTCCAATTGCACTTATCGCCAAGGAAATACCGGAACTTGATCGCTTGAAAGGTTTTGATCTGCCCGTATCAGGCGATATAAATCTATCCTTGGACAGTTCCTTTTTGCCCGCTCAGATTGGCTTTAAGCTGATGAGCGGACCGGGTCGCATTGATTTACCCGACCTTTACAAGGCACCCCTTCAACTTAAATCCATCATAGCGGAGGGGCATAGCGTCGCGCCGTTTAATGCGGTTAATCTGAATATTGTGCAGATCCAGACCATTGGTCCGAAGATCGAATTGAGCGGCTCCTTCATGAATAATGAAAAGGGACTTGGCCTCTCCATCGAAGGCAGTGTTCCGCATTTTCCAACCAATGATCTCGGGCTCTATTGGCCGTATTCTGCTGCCGTCGATGGCTATAACTGGGTGACGCAAAATATCCGTGATGGTTTTGCAAAAGATGCAACCTTTCGGGTTGATTTACCCCCTGGGGCTCTACAAAGCGGTATGATACCGGACGGAGCTGTTGAG
>JAESPT010000206.1 GCA_016765515.1 Sneathiella sp.
AATTCGACGGTATAGGATCCTAGATGGTCTTCAAGGCGGACAGGAAAAACAGGGACTCCGGATATGGCAGCAATACGCATTACGCCATCCTGAACGCGCATTCTTGGACCGCGGGGGCCATCAGGCGTAATGACCACAATTTCATTGCGCTTCACTGCCCGCAGCATCTCTTTAATGGCAGGCACGGCACCTTTAGAGCTTGAACCACGAACACTGTTTTGTCCCCAATGCCTAATAATCCTAGCAAGAAGTTCACCATCCCCATGATGAGAGATAAGCGCATTCACTTTCGTTTTTTTCTGAACAGAAATAGGCATCATCATCAATCGCCCATGCCAAAATGCCAGGATAAAGGGCTTACCTTCTTGCATATAGTGATGAGAAAGATCCCCATTCAAGACCTGCCAACGGCTTGTCCGATAAACCAACCAGATATAACCAGCCGCAATCCAGCTGATTACCGCTTTTACGCCATCACTTTTCAAGAATTTTTTAAATATTTTCAATTCTTTTTTCTCTGTTCTGATCTCTGCTGAAGAGCTTATATCCTGACGGCAACGACATTTCCAGAACCATTGACAAAGATTATTCTGCTGGATCAAAAATACGCCGCCTCACTCTCATATTGCAGCTAAAGATACAAAGCACTAACGTAGCAAAATCTTTCAAAAATATTCGCTCTGTAATTTAACCCTTTTACTGGCTAAAATCATGACATCAAATATTCCTGTTGAAATTCGAGCATCCGCCTGTCCGCATGATTGTCCGTCCACCTGTGCACTTGAAATAGAAAAACTCGGTGACCAGAAAATCGGCCGAATTCGGGGAGCCGTTGAGAATAGTTACACTGCTGGGGTTATTTGCGCAAAAGTAGCTCGCTATGCAGAAAGAACACACCATCCAGATAGAATTATGCATCCCTTAAAACGGGTGGGAGCTAAAGGGTCTGGCGAGTGGAAGCAAATAAGTTGGGACGATGCCCTTGATGAGGTCGCCGCGGAATTCTTGAAACGGGAAGCACAATTTGGACCAGAAACCATCTGGCCGTATTATTATGCAGGAACTATGGGCCTTGTTCAGCGTGATGGAATAGAGCGATTGCGCCATGTCAAAAAATATTCTGGTCAGTTTTCGACAATTTGCATCAATTTGGCGCGGAGCGGCTGGAAAGCTGGAACCGGAGCTTATCGAGGCACAGATCCTCGGGAAATGGCTAAATCGGACTTGGTCGTTATTTGGGGAACAAACGCCGTTCATACCCAAATCAATGTTATGACTCATGCAACACGCGCTCGAAAAGAGCGGGGTGCGAAAATTGTGGTGATTGATCCATATCGCAATGCCACCGCGCTTGCAGCCGATACGCATCTGATGGTGCGCCCCGGGACAGACGGTGCTTTGGCCTGTGCTGTTATGCATGTTCTGTTTAAGGACGGTTTGGCAGATCGAACCTATCTTGAGAAATACACCAAGAACCATGCAGAACTTGAGTCCCACCTTGCCACCCGGACACCGGAATGGGCTGCTGAGATCACCGGATTAAGCGTTGAGGAAATTGTTGAATTTGCCCGTATGATCGGTCAGACAAAGAAAACTTTCTTGCGTTTAGGTTATGGATTTACCAGAAGCCGCAATGGGTCAGTCAATATGCATGCTGCCCTGTCAATCGCAGCAGTAAGCGGGGCATGGCAATATGAAGGTGGTGGTGCGTTTCATACAAACGGGCAAATATTTCACTGGGACAAAACACTCATTGAAGGTTTAGACGTTCTCGATCCAACCGTAAGAATGCTGGATCAATCCCGCATCGGTCCAGTCCTTACTGGAAACAAACAGGATTTGGGTGACGGTCCGCCCGTTACAGCTTTATTGATCCAAAATACCAATCCCATGGATGTTGCGCCGGACCTTGCAAAGGTTCATGAAGGATTTGCCCGCGAAGATCTGTTCGTCTGCGTACATGAGCAATTCATGACCGAAACTGCTAAAATGGCAGATATCATTTTACCAGCAACTACCTTTGTTGAACATGATGATATCTACCAGGGCGGCGGACAAAGTCACATCATGATGGGAAGAAAAATTATTGATCCACTAGGGGAATGCTGGTCCAATCATGACGTCATCTGTGCCCTGGCGAAGCGATTGGATGCCAAACATCCGGGATTTGAACTCAATGCTCTGGAATTGATCGATAAAACCTTACAAGCCTCAGGGTGGCCCGATGTAGAGACGTTGACAGACCAAAAGTGGATTGATGCTCAGGTGTCTTTTGATGAAGCACATTATCTGAATGGATTTGGTCATGCAGACGGAAAATATCATTTCTCGCCGGATTGGTCGGAAATAGGAGACGATTTTTCGGGAATGCCGGATTTACCCGATCACTGGGATATTAATGACAACGCAAATGAAACCCATCCCTATCGTCTGGTGACAGCGCCCGCTCGCAATTTCCTCAATACGTCGTTTACGGCAACCCCCTCTTCACTAAAGAGAGAAAAACGCCCGACAATTATGATCCACAGCGATGACGCAAAAATCATCGAAGTAGAGAACGGCAGCTTGGTCAGAGTTGGGAACAAACAGGGCTCTCTGCTAATTCATGTCGATATTTTTGATGGCCTGCTTCCCGGCATAGTCATTGTTGAGGGAATTTGGCCAAACAATAAATTTGTCGAAAAAGTGGGGATTAATCTGCTGGTTGGAGCTGATGCCGCCAAACCAAATGGCGGTGCCGCTTTTCATGATACGGCTGTTTGGATCAAACCAGAATAGTAATATACTGTCAAATACACCTAAACGTGTGAGAAAGAGTGTAATTATCAACTAATTTGGCGCAGTATAAAGTTTGTAATACTAAATAATTGATGGCATATGTTCAACATTGACAGGCAGGAAACATATCGATGAAGAAAGCACTTGGATTCTTAAAATCAGCTGCGGTTTGCGCGTTGGTTGCAGCTCCCCTTTATTCCGCATCGGGCGTTTATGCGGCGGATAAATCTATTGCCGTAACAGCAATTGTAGAACATCCAGCGCTTGACGCTGTTCATAAGGGGCTGATTGATGAACTGGCCAAGTTAGGGTACAAAAAAGGTAAGAACCTGACCGTTCAATATCAGACAGCGCAAGGTGACATTCCGACAACCGTTCAGATTGCCAATAAATTCATTGGATCGCAGCCAGATGTTATTGTCGGAATTTCGACGCCATCTGCTCAGGCTATCATTGCAAAGGCGCCTAAAGATCAAGCGGTTGTCTTTACAGCTGTTACCGACCCTGTTGGCGCAAAACTTGTCAGCAACCTGAAAAAACCTGGCGGAAACGTCACGGGCACATCTGATATGTCCCCCATTGCAAAACAATTGGAACTTATTAAGCAGATCATGCCCAGCGCTAAAGTAATTGGTGTTCTCTTCAATCCAGGAGAAGCCAATTCCATTACACTTATCGAAATGCTTGAAAAAGAAGCTCCGGCCCTTGGTTTGAGCATTGTAAAAGCTGGCGCAAATAATAGCGGTGCCGTCCTGTCATCTGCTAGAAGCCTGGTCGGCAAGGCAGATGCTATTTACGTCCCCACTGATAACACCATCGTTTCGGCTTTTGAAGCCGTTGTAAAAGTCGGCATTGATGGGAAAATACCTGTATTTTCAGGCGATACTGACAGTGTGAAACGCGGCGCAGTAGCCGCCCTTGGCTTCAACTATTATGATGTAGGGCGTCAAACTGGCCAATTGGTCGCAAAAATATTCGAAGGCGCAAATCCCGGTGATTTATCCGTCGAATTTCCAAACATTCTGGAACTGTTTGTTAATCCGGGATCTGCAGAAAAAATGGGCCTAACGATCCCGGCATCTGTCATTTCTTCGGCAAAAGAAGTCGTTAAATAACGGAGTAAATTAAGGAAACATTTTGAGCCTTATTGCATTTCTTGGGGCGATTGAACTTGGATTTATCTATGGATTGGTCGCCCTCGGCATCTTTATTTCTTTTCGTATTCTGGACTTTCCAGATTTGACCGTGGACGGCTCCTTTCCTTTGGGTGCCGCCGTATCTGCCTCACTCATTGTTGCCGATTTTAATCCGTTTTTAGCGACGTTCATTGCGATCATGGCCGGATGCCTTGCGGGGTTTGTAACGGCTTGGCTAAATGTGAAATTGAAAATTCTGCATTTGCTGGCCAGTATCCTAACCATGATTGCCCTTTATTCAATCAATCTCAGGATCATGGGCAGACCAAACATCGCGCTGATCACTGAAGAAACCATTCTTACCCCATTTTCAGACCTCGCAAATACCTTTGGCATTAGTAGTTACATGATCATGCCTCTGGTTTTTCTATTCATGGCCATCCTTATAAAGTATGCGCTCGATTGGTTTTTGGGATCTGAGATCGGCCTTGCCATGCGCGCAACAGGCGCAAATGCTAAAATGGCGCGGGCAAATGGTATTTATGACGGTAGAATGATTCTTCTTGGCATGGCAATGGCCAACGGTCTTGTTGCCTTCGCCGGATCGGTCTTTGCTCAAAGCCAGGGATCAGCAGATGTGACTATGGGGGTTGGCGTTATTGTCATTGGCCTTGCCTCCGTTATTGGCGGGGAAGCAATATTGTCTCCGCGGACCATAACCAAGGCGACCATCGCCTGCATACTAGGGTCTATTGTCTATTGGCTCGCCGTCAGCTTGGCCCTCAATGCTGATTTCATTGGCCTTGAAGCACAGGATTTAAAACTGGTAACAGCAATTCTTGTTGCCCTTGCTCTGGTTCTTCCGGGAAGCAGGTTTACGAAGTTCCTGCGCAGAGGTAGTAAATCATGATCCATTGCAAAAACCTTCAGGTTACCTTTAACAAAGGTACTGTCATGGAAACCAAGGCGTTAAACGGCCTGGATTTTATCGTCCCCAAAGGCCAATTTGTCAGTGTGATCGGTTCCAATGGATCCGGTAAATCCACTATGCAAAATGTTATCGCGGGTGAAATTCCCCTTGATGAGGGCAGTGTTGTTGTAAATGACATGGATGTCAGCAATTGGC
>JAESPT010000207.1 GCA_016765515.1 Sneathiella sp.
CGGCAGTAACACTGACGATGCCTGATGGACCTGTATACGTATCCACTGACGAGGGCTGGAATTGGGTTGAAGGACCAGACGATGTCTGGACCATGGCTCTGGTTGATGGTGCGGACAACTACGGTACGTTGACCTTTGATGCGAGTGATCCTGACGCTGTGAAGGTGTCTCTGGATATTCCTGACGGTGTCACAATTTACGATCCGATGAATGACGGGGATGTTGCCTCCATTGTCTTTGGCTATTCAGCGATTGTTGAAGGGTCTGAAGATGCGACCGTGACTATTAATGTGAACGGTACGAATGACGGTCCTGTCGCCGGAGACGATATTGTCATCACCAATGTTCTGGGCGATATCTTCGTGCCGGAATATGCGATGCTGGCAAATGACACAGACATTGATGATGATGACGATGTTCTCTTTATCGAAAGTGTCAGCCAGGTGGACAATGAGGTGGAACTCGGCGTTGATTACGTTCGCTACGACGTGACAGGGGATGGATCCTACGAATATGACGTCAGTGACGGGTCGGCGACGGATACAGCTGAAGTTTCTGTTTCCTATACAGAGGGACGGGAGCTGAACTATCTTAAAGTCCTTGATGAAGATGAAAATGAAGTTGACGCTGGATATAATGAAATCTTTATTGGCGGCGAGGAAGCAGACACTATTGATGGCGGCGGCGGTGATGACACCATTATCGGCGGCGGCGGTAATGACCTCATAAACATTGAGGAAGGTGCAGATACCCTTCATTATATGGACGTCGGTGACGGTGAAGATAATATTTTCGGCTTTGACGAAGCGGAAGATGTCATCAATCTGGATGCTTTGTTCGATGAGCTGGGTGTAGGTACTCCTGATGAACGCGCCGCGATGATTAATCTGGATGTATCCGGCGGTGATACTGTAATTACGATTGATGGACAGGATGATTTCTCAATCACACTGAAAAATGTCAATGATCTTGGTACTCATGACGGTCTTACCGCTGCAGAGGCGGCTCTGAAAGGGATCGTGGTCAGCGACGAAAGCTAGGATTATAAATTTCCGGGTGGTTCGCCATCCGGACACGGAAAAGCCCGGTCGAAACGCCGGGCTTTTTTTATGTTCGTTTTTGCTGTTGAATAAGCAGGAAGATTTTAGGGGGAGGCAATTATCGAATAATTACTGTTTTTGCCGATAATCCAGATTTTCCCTGGTGAAACCGCCGGGCATAAACTTTAAAGCCGGGGTGATACTTTTTAATGAATTGTACCATTGCTTTTAAGTGTGAAGTTTCCTGGGCGTGAATTATGAAGAGAAGAATATTCTCCCCTTGTGAGCAGTCTGCAAAGGAAGGCCTTACTTTTCCAGAAGTATAATTTATGCCGGTTTCTTCATTACATAACCCCCAGCAGGCGACACCCACATATCCTTTGTCATCCTTTGCCAATATATAGTGGTTTCTTTTAATGGCCCCTTTTACGGTGCTAACCAACTCATGAGCCGGCCAGGTAGAGAACGGTTCTTGCAAATGCAGCAGATCTAGCGCAATTCCCACTGCCTTTATCGGCGGAGAGGGGCGGACGAGCGAAATGTTTCCCAAGGATATAACTTTCACAGTTTAATTATTTTATTGCCTCATTAGCAGGCGGGGCTTTAATTTTTAATGAAATTGAGCTGGTTAGTGGTATAGAGATAATTATATGATTGAAGAAGTTTTGTTGTTTGTGTTGTTTAAAAAATAGGCGGATGTAATGCCGAAAAATGTCGGGTCCCTCATCGTAAAATTGATAATCGGTTCTTTTCTTGTCGGATGGGCCTTAACATTTTTTGATATTACGCCTCTTGATCTATTAAAGGATTTAACGGGCACAATCGGGCAAATTTATTCAACAGCCCTTTCCACCGTGCGTTGGGCCGCTGACTATATCCTTCTGGGGGCTGTCATTGTTCTGCCAATTTGGGGAATTGTCGCGGCGCTGAATTTTCTTCAGGCAAAAAATAGAAGAAAGTCCAAATCTTCAGAAAAACAGGACTGAGGTTTTCAAAGAGAGGCGCAGCCAATACAGAGCGGCGTGCTCGGGTCAACATTGAGACGTTTCTCCGCGATTTCCTCGTCGCAATTGACACAATAACCGTAATCCCCGCTTTCTACCCTAATCAGCGCAGCGTCTATCCGGCTCAACTCGTTTTTACGGCGTCGTGCCGTTTCTTGTGCAAGAGCCTGCCCTTGCAAGGCGTCCATTCGAGAGAGTCTGCCCACGCGTGACTGGTCCAGTTCAACCGGTTTTTCATCCTCTTCACAGGATTTCATGATTGCTTGCAGTTCAATTTTTCTATTCAGAAGAAGCGTCTTTGCGTTTGCCATAGTCATGATCGCGGCCCCATATTTTGCCTTATGATACGAACAAATGGGATTGGGCGCAAAAAAAAGGCCAGCGACAATATTCGCTGACCTCTTTGAAAAATATTATCAGAAGAAAATCTAGACTTCCCAAGTATGGCCTTTTCTCAAAAGAGCATCCAGTGACGGGGATATTGCTTTTTCTTTTTCTTCACTGATTTGATTGTCGACGCTTGTTTCGTATGTTGGCGAAGGGTCACAATAGAGAACGCCAAACGCCGTTGGTAATTCATCCCCGCCCATTTCGGCGAGCATTGTTGCCAACGATTTGTTCTTCTCGTCATGCACAAGAATATCGGCTTGCGTAATACCGTTTTCACCGAGGGTGACAACGTCGAGCGTCAGCGACATTGGGTCGAGGCGTATCCCTTTATTCCCCTCAGCACCGAAAAGAAGCGGCTGACCATGTTCTACATGAATTTGCTTTTCGGACGCGACGTCTCTTGCCAGGACATCATCAAAAACGGCATCATTGTAAACAATACAATTTTGCAGAATTTCGATCATAGACGTTCCTTTATGCTCATGAGCCCGTCTCAGAATATCTGTCAGCTTTTTCTGAGTATCATAACCACGGGCGGCAAAGCGGGCGCCAGCTCCCAGGGAAAACACAAGGGGTTTTAAAGGACTGTCAACGGACCCTGTCGGAGACGATGGTGTTTTTAACCCGGTTCCGGATGTAGGGGAATATTGGCCTTTTGTCAGCCCGTAAATCTCATTGTTACAGAGCAAGATTTGCAAATCCACATTTCGGCGCAGAAGGTGCAGCATATGGTTGCCGCCAATGCTAAATCCATCGCCATCCCCGGTGACCATCCAAACATCCAACTCGGGATTGGTCATTTTTATTCCCGTGGCAAAGGCCGGAGCCCGCCCGTGAATAGTATGAAAACCGTAAGTGGACATGTAATATGGAAATCGGGAAGAGCAGCCAATGCCAGACACGAAAACATAGTTTTCTTTGGGAACATCCAGCTCCGGTAATAACCGTTGCACGGCTTTCAAAATTGCATAGTCACCACAGCCCGGGCACCAGCGAACTTCTTGATCCGATGCAAAGTCTTTGGGTTTCAGTTTATCTTTGGTGGAAATGACATTCATTTCAATTCTCCAACGCAAAATCGATTGCGTCTTCTATTTCTGCAATCTTGAAAGGCTGGCCTGTAACTTTGTTGATGGGTTTTGCATCAATGAGATACTGATCTCTCAACACTGTTTTAAGCTGACCATCATTCATCTCCGGGACGATGACTCTGTCATATCCTTTGAGAAGATCGCCCAAATTAGCCGGCATTGGCCACAAATGCCGCAAATGGATGTGGGCAATATCCTGTCCGTCTCTTCTTTTGTTGGTCACGGCCTGACTAATAGGACCATAAGTGGAGCCCCAGCCAACAACAGCCAGTTTTCCCTTAGCGTTACCTTGCTCCGGAACCTGGTCTGGAATGTCCTTGGAGATACCAATGATTTTATTGCGCCGTATATCCGTCATGGCCTGATGGTTGGCTGGCTCATAGGAAATATTTCCGGTGCCTTCTTCCTTCTCGATACCGCCAATCCTGTGTTCCAAACCGGGGGTGCCGGGCGTGGCCCAAGGGCGTGCTAAAGTTTCAGGATTACGACTGTACGGCTCGAACCCCTCAGGGTCTGTGCGCTTTTCAACAGGAAGGGGCTCCATGTCCTGTACTGAGGGAATAAGCCATGGCTCTGCCGCATTAGCGATATAGCCATCCGTCAGCAACATGACCGGTGTCATATATTTCGTTGCCAGGCGGCAGGCTTCTATCGCCACATCAAAGCAATCGCCAGGGCCATGCGCAGCAAGGACAACCAGGGGCGCGTCTCCATTGCGACCATAGATAGCCTGATAGAGATCCGACTGTTCTGTTTTTGTCGGAAGTCCCGTTGACGGACCTGCGCGCTGTGAGTTCACGATAATAAGCGGCAATTCAGTGATAATAGCGAGCCCCATGGCCTCGCCTTTCAAGGCAATACCGGGGCCAGATGAGGATGTGATTCCCAACGAGCCCGCGAAGGAGGCGCCAATTGCAGAACAGATGGCGGCGATTTCGTCTTCCGCTTGAAAAGTCTTCACACCAAACTGTTTCAAATTGGCAAGTGTGTGGAGGATCGGTGACGCTGGTGTGATCGGGTAGGAACCAAAAAAGATATCAAGGCCAGCCAACTCAGAGCCAGCGACAAGACCCCATGCAAGGGATTCTGCGCCCATCACCGTTCTGTAGAGGCCTTTTGGCATCGTGGCCGCTTCAATGGAAAACAAACCAACGGTATCTGATAATTCTGCTGCTTCACCATAGACGTGCCCAGCATTCAAGGCCGCAATGTTTGCGTCAGCAATCTCGGGTCGTTTGGCGAATTTTGCTTTCAGCCAATTCGTCGTTTCGGACCGGTCCCGACCATAGATCCAATAGACAAGCCCCAAGATCCAAAAGTTTTTACAGCGTAAGCCGTCTTTTTGGCTTAGACCAAATTCCTTAACGGATTCCAGAACATGTCTTGAAATATCAATTTCAAGAAGTTTGTAGGATCCAAGAGAATCGTCTTCCAGGGGATTTGCTTCATATCCTGCTTTTTTGAGATTGCGGGCCGTGAACGCACCTTTATCGACGATAACTGTGCCGCCTTTTCGCAGCCTTGCAATGTTGACTATCAGAGCAGCAGGGTTCAAGGCGACAAGAACGTGAGGGTCGTCACCGTGCGTGGCTATATGCTGTGATCCAAAATTAATTTGGAAAGCTGAAACGCCAAAGGTAGTCCCGATAGGGGCCCGGATTTCGGCAGGAAAATCAGGGAAAGTCGCTAAATCATTTCCCGCCAAGGCGGTCGTATCTGTAAAGCGGCTACCTGTGATCTGAATACCGTCACCTGAGTCGCCGGCGAAACGGATAACGACGGAGGGTACGGCCAGCCTGTCGGCGGCGGCGCTGCCCATCTTCATATTTAGTTCGTTCAACTTCACTACTCGCTTCCTATCAGATAATCTTTAGCTCAAACTGATATACTGTGAAAATTCTCAATTTTCGTTTCTGGATGAGCTTGACTTGCAATCAACAACTATCTGACCTGTTACACAGTGTTTTACTGGATGTCACACACATAAATATGCGACTTTCGGCAAACGGTTTCAATCCTTAAATCAAAATCATTGTCGCATGTGCACATGCGACATCGAAATTCTCATGCAACTATATTTTATAAATTTAAGTTGTAAATAGAAAAGTTACACAAAATTTTAGTGTGAATTATGATTTATGTGGATCTAGACCTTCTTTCAACAGGCGAACAAAGAGGGTGCCGATCTGGGCAGGGGTCTGTCCACCTGGGCGGTACCAGCTACTGGACCAGTTTAGTGACCCGAGTAAGCTCAATCTGAGAAGGGTTGGGTCAACATCGTCTGGAAGAGGGAGGGCCTCAATTAATTCCATGAAAAGTGCGTCATAACTATCACGACTTTCAATGAGGCGATTTCGCAGCGCCGGCGCCGCTCTTGATATGTCTGCACAGAGTAGAATGGAGAAGTTGTTGCCGCCAAAAAGCGTATTCATATGGGCGATAGCGGCTTTTTGTAGCTTCTCCCATGGGTCTCCAACATCTTCGATAGCCGCCAAAACTGCTTCTGCAATGAGACGTCTACCCTCTTCATAGGTTGCGATTATTAGATCATCTTTTGATGGAAAGTGATAGTACATGGACCCTGCGAGCATTCCAGCTTCTCTCGCGATATCACGCATGGAGGTCGCGTCATATCCGCGTTTATTGAAAAGATAGGCTGCCGCCGCCATTAATTCCTGACGTCTATTGTCGCTTCGATATGGTCCGTCTTCTGATTTGTTCGCCGAATCCGCCACAAATTTTCCCTAACAAACAGTTGTTTCTTAAGTTATGCACCGTCACATGGACCACAGCAACACAAAATATCAACAAAACTGTCTGTTTGGGGCAAGCGAAATATTTTCTACTTCTTGTTCAGAAAGGTATCCAGACAATTGAAGCAACCGATCCAACCTTCATTATGGGAAGATTTTGATGATTCGTCTAAAAAGTTTACATGAAGCATTTTCATTCGGGTTCGATTGGTGTCCAAGCGTTCGAATTCCAAAGAGACGTGCATAGGCTGGCCAATGGTTTTATCTTCCTGTAACCAGCTCCAGGAAAAGGCGAGGCGAAAAGGGCGCTCAATTTGTGTGTAATGTCCCACGACTGTAGAGACATTTCCATTCTCCATCTCCATTGGAAAGCAATATTCTCCATTCATGACTGGGTTGGCCGTTGCTTTTGGGCATTTAGCCGTGTTTGGTCCCATCCATAGTCGTAAGGCCTCCGCATTGGTCCAGGCATCGAATACAGTTTCAAGAGGGCCTTCGAAATCACGAATTATTTCAAGCTGAATTCCTGAATCTTCAATCTTCGGCATTGCGTTTGTCATCGGGATTACTCCTTTTTTCCTGTATTTCTTTTAGATAGTCATCGAGGGCTGAGAAACGTTCCTCCCAGAAATTACGATATTGCGATACCCATCCGTCAGCACGCTTTAATCCTTCCGGATTAAGGGAACAACGTCGCCATTGAGCTTCCACTTTCCGTTCTATAAGGCCTGCTTTTTCCAGAATTTTCAGATGTCGGGAGATTGCCGGTGCGGACATGGCAAACGGTTTGGCTAAATCGCCAGCTGACGTTTCACCTTCCGCCAATCTTTCCAAGATCTGACGTCTAGTTGGATCCGCCAGAGCAGAGAAGACACGTGATAGTGGGTCGATATTCATATTTAACACATTATTTAATTAACACAAATGTTAAATACAAAATTTGCCAAAACGAGTCAATGAACAAAGTAGGTTTTATTGATTTAATAAATTCTTGAGAGATTTAAACGCTTTTTCCGTTTCATCGAAGGCACCACTGAGCAGATTACGGGTTTTATCCGAAAGGGAAAGGTCTGTATTGAGTGCGGCCAAAGTTGTTTCACGAAGAAGAGGTAACATCAGCTGGTAAGCAAGTTCCGAGGGAAGAAGCCCGTTCTCGTTTTTGCCGATATTTTCTATATGAATATCTCTCAGTTGCGCGGTTTTTCGCTCGCCCTGTAGTTCCTTTGCCTGAACAACCACTACTCCATTTCTCACATAGAAATTATCAACAATGATTTTCTTTACAGGCTCGGTTTTATCTGTGGCTTTCTGGACTGAATTTTCCACATATTGTTTTAGCCGTCTCAAATTATCCGCTGAATCGGTAAATTCGTAGACTATTTCAGGGGCAACAAGAACCATGCTTTTGATATGCAGGACATCACTTGCCAGTGTTTCCGGATCTATCCACAACTCAATTTTGTCAAAGGAATAAGCATATTTTGAGTGAAACCCCTGAGGGTTTTCGACCTGTAGCTGAAGAAGAGTTGTCAGTCCGGTGCTGGTCGAAAATTCAGCTTCTTTGAGGGTCACTTTTGTCTGTGTAATCTCTGTTCCTTCGGCTTCTATCGTATCAACGATAATAGAGCCAATCGAAACATAAATTGTAATAATGGCCGCGCAGAATATTACTATTCCGGCGGCCATTAAAATGGTTAAACCACGTCTCATACTTTATGCATTCCGTAATGATGAATTTTTCTTATTCACGAACAATACGATGAGAATGGATGGTACAGCAAGCACTGCGGCTAAAACAACGAGTTCAGTGTTACTTATGGGCACAAGCCCGCCACCTGGTGTGGCCAAAGCTAGTCCTGCAACAAGAAGAAGTCCTCGAATAATCCACTGCCCTTGCGGATGGATATCCAATTTCCCGACCCAAGCCATATATCCTTGAAGAGCACTTGCTATGATCCAGATTCCAATGAGTGCCGTTATCACAACTTTCACAATTTCGCTGGTCTCACCTTGCATGATAAGAGCAGGGTTGAGCACAAAAAAGAATGGTATGAAGTAGATAATACTGCCAAGTTTCATCGCTTCAACGCCAGTCTCCATTGGCTTTGAACCTGCGATTGTGGCCGCTGCAAAAGCACCCAGAGCAACAGGTGGTGTAATGAAGCTAAGCATTCCCCAATAAAGGATGAAAAGATGCACAGCAAGTGGATCCAGGCCTGCAGAAATCACAGCAGGCGCAAGTGAAATAGCCAAGAATATATACGCCGCCGTGACGGTCATACCAATGCCAAGGATAAAGCTCGTTAAAGCGCCCATAACCAGCAAGACAAGTGGATTGCCGCCAGCAAGGAAGATTAGATCATTGGCGATCGTCCCAGACATGCCTGTGACAGCAAGCGCACCGATAATGAGGCCAACACCACATAAAATACCGGCCAGTTCTGCAAACAAGGACGCTGTACCCTCAATGAACTGCTTAAGTTCTTTCCATCCCCAACGGGAATATGGAAAGATCTGATTAATCAGGATCAGCAAGGCTGTTGCGTAAAAAGGAGCAACAGATTCCTGTTTGAGAAAGACGAGCAGCCAAACAAGGATGGCAAAGACCACAATAAAGTGCCAGCCTTCCTTAAGCGTTTTCCGAAGGGAGGGAAGCTCTGCTTTTGGAAGTCCCTTCAGATCATTTTTCGCAGCATACGCATCGATCTGAATAAACAATCCAAAGAAATACAGAGCCGATGGTATGATGGCAGCAATGGCAATGTCGATATAAGGAATTTCCAGAAATGTCGCCATGATGAAGGCTGTCGCCCCCATGATCGGTGGCATCAAGACGCCACCCGTGGACGCACAGGTTTCAACACCACCGGCATAGGCCCGTGAAAAACCAACACGACGCATCGCCGGTATGGACAAGACTCCTGTTGTCATAACATTGGTGATGACACTTCCACTCATTGATCCCATAAGACCACTGGAAAAAATTGCTACTTTTGCGGGGCCGCCACGAACATGTCCAAGCAGGGCAAATGAAAAATCGATAAAGAACTTTCCGCCGCCTGTATGTTGCAAGGCAACACCAAAAACAAGAAATCCGATGACCAAATTCGTAAACGCTCGAAGAGGGATTCCTAGAACACTTTCTGAACTCATCGTATGGAAAATTGCAGTCTCGGGTAGAGTAGCTACGGCACCTGATATCGGTCCAGGCATGATGTCAGCAAAAATTGGATAGAAGGAAATTACCACAACAATTGCAAAGATCGCTATACCGCCAGCGCGCCGTGTGCATTCAAATATCAGCGCCCAAAACAGGTAGCTCATATAGATTGCGTGGTCGGGAGCCGCATATTCCCATCCCTCATCCAGTATCAAAGCACTGATTGACGCAAAGTAGAAACAGATGCCCATCATGACAGCCGCAAGAAGTGCATCATATAAGGGGACTTTGCTGAGGGACGCACCTTTGTACGCGGGCCATTTTAGGAAAATCAGCGGCAATAGGAATCCGACAATAATGTACGAATATTGGTTTGACAGGAATGTATATTCTACGAAAAAACCAAAATTGAAAAGCTGGTTAACGGAAAGAAGCA
>JAESPT010000208.1 GCA_016765515.1 Sneathiella sp.
AACAAAGACATTTAGCTCATCACGAGGGCCAATTATATATTCTGGCGCTGTTGTGAGATTGTCAGGTGCGGCACCTGACAATTCTGGTGCAGTGGTGCAGGCAGACAAAATTACTGCAGCGCTTAACAGAAGCGCTTGGGTTGCCACCCTCAATAAAGAACTAAATTTGGTCACTTGCGCCTCCTACAGGCAATTTTTTTCTGAATTTAACGTGCATCTTAAAGCAATATTCATTCAAAACTAAATATATTTGTTAATGAGTGCGGTGTAAAATCTATTGGTGGTCAGGTCGTTAAATTATTCTATCAACCGTTGTTTATTGGCAACGCAAGGCATACTTGCAGTTTGGTATCGTTAAATTTTGACTAAAAAATGCCTCTTTTGCTTTGTATAGCGGTTATAAATATAGAGAAATTTAATAATTTCACGGAAAAGTCAGGTTACGTTTGAAACAGAAAAAAAATCAACTCCTGCAGGAGACTTTAAGTAAGTGTAAGCAAGTTTTTATTGTTGTCGCCTTATTTGGCCTCGGTATTAACCTTCTCATGCTAACCGCTCCTTTGTTCATGATGCAGGTATTTGATCGGGTGATTACCAGCCGTAACACCGATACCCTTCTCTTGCTTATGCTGATTGCGGGTGTTGCGTTGGTGACCATGTCCTCGCTTGAAGCCGTCCGTACATTTGTTCTCGTTCGTTTAAGTGGCTGGCTTGACAGGAGGCTGGGGGGCAGTGCCCTGACAGCAAGTATTCTTGCAACCCTCAAAACAGGTGAAGATGCAAATATTCAAGGATTGCGAGATCTATCAACATTTCGATCCTTTCTGACCGGTCCCAGTATTTTTCCTATATTGGATGCGCCATTTGCGCCCATATTTTTAGGAATCATGTTTCTGCTTCACCCGTTACTCGGAATTATTTCTCTTATTGGTGCCTGCTTATTGTTCTCTCTCGCATTGCTCAATGAGCTCGTCACTCGGAAGGCACTGGCCCAGGCAGGGCAAAATTCCATAGCAGCGATGAACCAGGCGGATGCGGCTGCTAGAAATGCAGATGTGATCGAAGCCATGGGAATGATGCCCAACCTCATTGATAAATGGAACAAATCTCACGCCGGTTCATTGGAATTTCAGGGCAAGGCGAGTGATCGAGGCGGTATTATTTCAGCGCTTTCAAAATTTATGCGATCAGTTTTACAAATCGGTGTCTCAAGTGCCGGGGCCTGGCTTGTTATAGCCGGTGACATGACTCCAGGTTCCATGATCGCGGGATCCATCATAATGGGGAGGGCATTGGCCCCGGTTGAGCAGGCAATCGGATCATGGAAAGGGTTTTTGGGCGCACGTTCCGCTTACAGTCGCCTTAAAGCCAAATTAAACGCTGCGCCAGATATAGACAATGCCATGCCTTTGCCAAGGCCATCCGGCGCAATCGATGTGGAAGCGGTCAGTTATGTTCATCCTGGATCGTCAGAACCGGTTCTTAGAAATGTCAGTTTTCGAATCAATCCGGGTGAGACGGTCGGGCTGATTGGTCCAACTGCAGCTGGGAAGTCTACACTCGCCCGGATATTGATCGGAAATTTAACGCCTCGATCTGGTCATTCACGTCTGGACAATATGAATATGGCTGAATGGCCTGCAAATGATCGCGGTCAATATGTCGGGTATCTGCCCCAAGATATTGAGCTGTTTTCTGGCACCATCCGTGAAAATATTTCTCGCATGGGAGACGGCAGCCCTGAAGATGTTATCGCAGCTGCGGATAAGGCCGGTGTTCATGACATGATTTTACGATTGGAAAAAGGGTATGAAACTCAGATAGGGGAAGGTGGAGCGGCACTTTCCGGAGGACAGCGTCAAAGAATTGCCTTAGCACGAGCAGTCTACGGCAATCCCTGTTTTCTTGTATTGGATGAGCCAAATGCTAGTTTGGATAGTGTCGGAGAATCAGCCCTTATGGAGGCAATGGAAAGTCTGCGCGCAGAGGGAATGACCATTATCGTGATCGCCCATCGACCCAATATCTTGCAGCATGTTGATAAAATTCTAGTTCTTCGAAATGGTATGGTGGACGATTTTGGCTTTAGAGAGGATGTTCTGGAGAAATTGCAAACTCCAACCCGCGCATTAGGAGCACCAAAATGGCCAAAACCGCAGATTGTGAAAACCAAGGAAACAAGTTCTAAGGCTGAAGGCCCCGCCCCAAGTCAAGGACAGAGGAAGAGTTCGGAAAGCGGAAGAGCTGCGAGGATTGCACAGCTTCAGGCATTAAAGAAAAATACGGAAACAAACCTTCCGGATACGGTAACCGCACAGTCGAACGCTCAGGTTAAGGACAAACCTGAACAGAATGCACAAAGTCCGGAAGAGACTTCCAATGTTCCCTCCTTAACCGATGAGATTCGAAGTGAAATTAGATCTCTGGCCGACAGACCTTTGAGTGAAGCTGAAATTATTGAGATTTATGCCCTCTACTCGGCCGGGGATAAAGATAACATGTTGAAAAAGCTAAAAGGTGTTGGGTAATGATCCTTCATATTTGTGAAATCAGGACGTCAAATTCGTGATGACTTCAATTGCAAACAACGCAACTTTTGATGAAATAGGTGTCTCCAAACCAATTATGATCGGAATAATTATTCTGATTTTGTTCTTTGGTGGTTTCATGGGATGGGCCGCATTTGCGCCGCTTGGAAGCGCCGCCATAGCGTCGGGTGTTGTCAGTGTGGAAGGGAGTAAAAAGACAATTCAACATCTGGAAGGTGGGATCGTCGATAAAATTCTTGTGAAAAACGGGGACTTTGTCGAACGGGGGCAAGTTTTATTAACATTGCAAGAAACCCAGGCGATGGCCTCACTAAAACTTATTCGCGGTCGGAAAATGGTTGCACTTGCTGAGCTTGCGCGCCTTACAGCAGAACGAGATGATGTGGATACAGTTAGCTTTTCAGAATGGCTGCTCGAGCAACAATCCGACCCGCAAGTCATGAAAACCATGGAAGGGCAACTCAGTATTTTTAAAGCGAGATTGCTGGCGCGAAAGGGCCAAAGAACCATTTTAAAACAAAAGGTTGCACAGCTCGATGAAGAAATTAAGGGCCTACAGGGCCAAATAAGATCCTCTAACATTCAACTGAAACTCATAAAAGAAGAAATCACAGATGTCGGTGAATTGGTAAGGAAGAAATTGGCGAAACGAACCCGATTGAGATCCTTACAGAGAAATGCAGCGGAACTTTCTGGAAATAAGAGTCAAAACGTTGCTCGTATTGCCCAATCAAAACAGGCGATTGGTGAAATTCAATTACAGATGTCCGAGCTCAGGAACACAGTCTTAAATGAGGCCGTTGCTGAATTGAAGAATGTTCAGGCTCAACTTTTTGATTTGGAGGAACAAGAGCGCGCCTCCGTGGATGTTCTTAACCGAACCGAGATAAAAGCACCTAATAGCGGGATTATTGTAAATCTTCAAATTCATACATCAGGCGGTGTCATACGATCAGGTGATACTTTGATGGATATTGTTCCGATGGACCAAGACCTTATTGTGGAGGCGGAAGTTGATACGTCGGATATTGATGTTGTGCAAGTTGGCGCTAAGGCTCAAATTCGCTTTCCAGCCTTTAGTCAGCGAACATCGCAGCCTGTAGATGGCACGGTTATCAGTGTATCTGCGGATAGTATCTTGAATGAACGCAGCGGCGCATATTATTATCAGGCATTGGTTCGAATAGACAGCTTGGAGGGCAGTAATTTGAAATTGGAACAATTACGCCCCGGTATGCAAGCAGACGTCATGATTGCCACAGGCGAGCGAACAGCGCTGGATTATTTCCTTAACCCAATTCTGCAGAGTTTTAACCGGGCAATGACAGAGCAATAAATTGACTTCCGGTCTCACATTATTTTTCCCGCAGCTTTTATGGCTTAAACAAAAAAGCGCCTTTGTTAATGAATATATTTCGCTTTGGTGGTGGGTTCTCATTCCGATAAATGAATATCGGTGAAGCGTTTCCAACCACCACTGACGGACGGATTCTGTCATAGGTTATTTTGTTCGACGATAATTCGCTAAAATTTAGCTTTCCAGAAGTCGGGAATTTCCCGTGCATGGCACCTCTCACGAAGTGAGTATTAGAAATAAGCATCCCCGAGGGTAGGCCTCTCCAAGAATGCTTTCCTCGTTTTAATGATCCCAATATACTATTTTTTATAATTACGTTCTTAGCTTTGAACTGTTTTTCGTTTGGCATATCGTCCCTGACGATCCAGTCTTGATTAGGTATCGACAAGTGATAAAACAAGACGTGATCTTGTTGGGAACTCAATTGACTGAATGGCGGATTTCCCTTCTTGTTGTCTATCGCGATATTTACAAAAGCCATATTTTGAAAAGAACTCTTATAGTGACCTAAAAAAATATTCTGAACATTGCGAATGTTTGTCGCTCGTAATCCGAAAACAATCACATTATCAAAATCACCGAAATATTGTAATATATCTGAATGGTGATCTCGCACATCTCCATCCATATTATCAATTGTAACATTCAGAACCATTTGCACCCCCTGCAAGGCATCTCCGGAAATGCGTTCAAGATGGCTATTGCGAACTAGTTTTGCATCAGGATAACCGTAAAGAGAGTCTTTACTGATCGAATTCGTCACAAAGTATCCGCCAATATACTTGGAAGTTCGAACTGGGTTTAGTTTTTGGCCTTTGTGAACGCCTGCCCACCCTTTTGAATCGAACCAAACCACTTTATCAAACCAAACAAACGTGGTTATTTCAGGATATATCTGTATAAAGGAACCAACATCCAGGGAAAGGTTTTTAAACTTTAGTTTATCAACGTCTAAGCGAACTAACTTTCTCTCCTTTAACCCTAAGATAATGTCATTTTTATCTAATCCTTCACGTCCCTCAATTGTAATCCACGACTTGATATTTTTAATACCCGCCTTACCCCCTAAATAATAAAGTCCTGGATCAAGAAGAATGACACGACCACCCGACCCCGCTTTCCGCAGAGCTTTCGACATACTTGAAAACGGTTTGGATTTCGTTCCTACTCCCTTAGATTTTTGCCGCTTGTTTGTTACAAAGACGGTTTTCCCGCTATATCGACCATGGCCATTTGCATATAAAATGAGCGGCTTCAATTCACGAGGCTCGCCCATATTTGGATAAGCAATCGCTCTCAAATCAACTTTCTGATCTTGATTGTTTTCTATTTGCAGACGAATAGAATATTCCAGAACATTTGTACGTTTATTAATTTTGGCAATTTTGACACTTGTAATTGGTCCACCGTTCGCAGAAAAATCAATCCGTTCTATCCCGTTCATATGAAAAGCAACAACACCAATTTCGATTTCTTTTTTTATGTTTTGAAATGGGACAACATTCCAAAGAGCAATCGCTCTTGTTCCAAACCCCTTATCATCAGAAAGGAATATTTCGTTGGCATTTGAACCAATACTCAATATAGGAGCATCAAAATCACTCCCAATCTCGTTAGCTTCCCCCAAAACTGGATAAACCACAGCGAGACAAAATATTAAGCAGATTAATTTCGGCATTGTTTTTATTCCAAGTTCAGAGCAGTTCCGCGGAGTTGCCTAGCCAACGAAAATCACATGTTAGCCGAATATAATCTCATCCGTAGAAATTTTAGAAATAAAAACAATTCATTCAGCCCAAATGTCCTGAAAACGCTACAGAAAAATATGAATTGCAAAAAAATAAGGGCCCACAAATGGAGCCCTTATCCAGTATAAATGATCCAAGAACAACTAGATCAGAAAGCTGGTTTCACTTAAATCTGCAAGGGAAACACCGATTAACTCGATTTCAACATCCGCGTGCTGATCACCACCAAAATCTACCGACAGCATTCCTGTGTTCTCATCGAACCTAACTTGCGTATCTCCTGTAGATAAATCCATGGCGTAAAAATCATCATAAAAATCAAGGCTAGCGGTCCTTTCAAAAGTCATTTCACTGCTGTCAATATCAACGACACTGTCAACAATCGTAACGTCTGCAATTCGACCATTTAGGCTGTTACCCCAACCTTGCCCGCCAGCATAAACGTCCCAACTTGATGCCCCAGTAATATCATACCCCGCAGAAGATCCAGAATATTTCAAATCACCATCTAACCAAATTTCTAACGTTTCGGTAACACTATCAATAGTGACTTGCGTGTCATGCCACCCAGCTTCACCAAAGGCATCATTGATTGTTATGTAATCCAGGTTGCCATCCAGTCCACGCATGGCAACTTGCATATTGTTATCTATTACCAAGATGCCATATTGCATATGATTCCAAAGAACACCTTGCACTCCGCTACTCAAATCATTTAATTCGAACGTCACACTCAAAGTCATGTCGTCCAAATCAAAGAATTCGGCCCCTCGGCCTAAACTAACAAGACCATCTCCAAATTCTGCTGCTGCTTTTTCCAGAGCAGGAATTTCATCAGCAGCCGTGTGTTCATTTCCATAAAATTCTGAGGATCCAATAAAACTAAAATTTCCTTCCGTTAATCCCTCAAAAGAGATTTTGTCCTCAGAACTGAAATCAGTAATAACGTCGTGCTGACCTGTTTCTGCGGGACTATCGATTTGCTGGTAATACTTAAAGACGTCGGCTCCGTCTCCGCCAGTAAGCTCATCTTTCCCCCAGCCACCCCAAAGTGTGTCCTCGCCAGCACCGCCTGATAAAGTATCGTCTCCACTAAATCCATAAAGTGCGTTATTTGTCACATCTCCTGTTATCACATTATCCTGGCTATCTCCTGCGTATTCATCGCCACGAAGGATGAAAGACAGTAAATTTGCGCCAGCATCCACCCCTTGCGCAACTATAAAATCTG
>JAESPT010000209.1 GCA_016765515.1 Sneathiella sp.
CGATTTCACCATGCGGGCGGCAGAGCTAACCTAATGGCAGTCGATCGATTGGACAAGTCCCTATTTGCAGGAAAAGTAAAAAAATATGCGTTTTTTTGATCTCTAAATCAGGACCTTAGACAAAGACACTGTTTATCTCGTCCCAACCGATTGGTTCACTGTTCTAACCGGTAAGTTGTTGCCATCGCGATGAAGCCTCTTCCCGCAATTTACTCCGCTGGATCTTTAGTCCATTGGCACTTTCCGTCATGGGAAAAGACGTGACTTGCTCGATATGAACCGGCACTTTATATCCTGCCAACCTGGATTTACAAAATTCGAGAACCTGTTTTCCGTGAATTTCAGCCATCGCCTCGCTTTTTACGAAGGCAAAGGCTTTTACGCCTTTGGATGTTGGAACACCGACAACCTGCGCCTGTTCAATTCCGTCATACTCTTGCAAACAGTTTTCGATTTCAACGGGATCTGTCAAATATCCGCCCAGACGCAGGACGTCTCCCATTCGCGCCACAAAAATGAACTGGCCTGCTTCGTTTTGATAGCCTAGATCCCCGGTCTTTATAAAACCGTCCGACGTAAACGTTTCTTTGGTCGCCTGCGGATTGCCAAAATATTCTTTCATCTGACTGGGCGCTTTGATTTCAATTTCGCCGTGTTGTCCATGGTCAAGCCGCGTGCCCGTATCGGGATCAACAATCCGAACTTTTGCCGATGGAGAAGCCAGATAGCCCCCTGCCAATTTTCTGGTCTTAGCAGGTGCTTTCGGATCCTGATGGGAAAACAGCGCCTGTAACTCACTCATCCCCCATAATCCCATCAAACGAATACCGCGCGCCTCTGCCTGCTCTACGATATCTCCCAAAGCTGGGTTAAAGGCCGCATATCCCCCCTGTTTCAACG
The DNA here is from genome assembly GCA_016765515.1 of Sneathiella sp. Lineage (GTDB taxonomy): Bacteria > Pseudomonadota > Alphaproteobacteria > Sneathiellales > Sneathiellaceae > Sneathiella. The sequence continues at coordinate 901 of JAESPT010000209.1, forward strand.
TTGGGAACGGTATGCTCTCTGATGATTGATCCAGTAACATGGCAAACATGTCATCCGATCCGTTCATGTCCGTAATTTGGTGTTCCGTTATAATCCTGGCCGCGTCAGCCGGATCGAAGACTGGCATGCAATATACGTGTGCTTTTGCTGCCAGTCCGGCAAGCGCCTGGGTCAGGCCAAATGTACCGCACAGGGGAATGGCTTGCAGCATTCGACTGCTTTTGCCGGCATAGCCAAAATTCGCGGCAACTTCTATGGCATGAACCGTAATACTACTTTGTGAATGCAAGACAAATTTTGGTTTTCCGGTTGTTCCGCTGGTGGTGAAAATAACCAGACCATCGTCTTCCTGGATTTCACATTCGTGATCATTCTCAAATTTGTACAATTCAGTAAATGGAACGACACCTTTGTCCGACAGGCAGGCGGGAAGATCCGCGGGAGAATCCCCGTCTTCGCTATATAAAATAACCGATTGAAGGGCTTTCAAACCATCAACGGGAACCTCTGAAAGGATATCCAGAAAAGGAATATTTTTAAAACCCGGCCACAGGACCAGCATTTTGCATCCAGACCTTGAGACAATATCTGCCATTTCGAAGGATTTAAACTTGGTGTTTACAGACACCACAATGGCGCCAATTTCCGCGCAGGCAAAAAAGAATTCCAGGTAGGCGGCAATATTTGGTAGCCACACACCAATCCGGTCCCCTTTTTCAATACCGCGCGCTTTCAGGTTATTAGCAATTTTCCGGCTTCTCGTCGCCAGTTCCCCATAGTTCAGAGGAGTGCCCCGATCGATAATGGCTGGTTGATCGGCCGCGGTATCCATTAAATGCTGAAGAAGTTGCGGGAGTGTTTTCATTTTTATTATCCGCCCTTTTTATGCGCCTTTTTTATGTGGTTTCCACAGCCTCACTGCCCAGTTCAATGAGAATTTCTTTCAATTCGTTAAAGGCGTTTTCCAATTTTTCAGGAAAAATGGATCGCAATACCAAATTTGTACCAACGGCACCTTGGCGAAAACACGGATAGGAGCCCATGGATACATCCGGATGTTTTTCCTGCAACTCCCCAAGTTTCTTTGCAACCTTCCCTTCCGGCAGTCCTGCACCAATTGTTCTACTGAGCATCTTTGCGCCGCCATCAAGTTCAGGCAGGATACTTTGAAGCATGGCTTGCATGATGAGTGGCACACCCGCCATGACAAAGACATTTTCCATTCGAAATCCGGGAGCCTTACTGACAGGATTTTCAACGAGAGTTGCCCCATCAGGAATGCGCGCCATTCTTTTTCGGGCATCATTGAACTCAATACCGCTCACTTTATAATGCCGGGTCAGCAGGTCCATGGCTTCTGGGTGATAGTCAACGGATACACCGAAAGCCGCCCCGATTGAATCGGCCGTGATATCATCATGCGTAGGGCCAATACCGCCACTTGTGAACACATAGTCATATTTTTCACGACAATGATTTACCGCATCAACAATTTCCGATTCAATGTCTGGAATAACACGCACTTCGCGCAGTTGAATACCCGTCTCAGACAAATGTGTCGCTATATATGCGACGTTTTTATCCTGTGTCCTGCCGGACAGAATTTCATCCCCGATCACCAGCATTGCAGCGGTTACAATTTTGGACGATGTATTTTCCTGTATCGACATTTATGAATTCCGTTTGATTTTTTATTATCCTTGCAAGTTATTCGCATTTTGCCCCTTATGATCGGTAAATCAAACGTTTTACATATTATTTGTCACTTTTATTCTTGAAAGATTTCTCGAAGATGGAATTTCCATCCCCTCTGATCCGCGGTAAACTCATAAAAAGATACAAGCGTTTTCTATCTGATATAGAACTTGAAGGTGGACAGATTATCACCGCCCATTGCGCCAATTCCGGATCTATGATGGGCTTGAAGGAACCGGGTTCGGCCGTTTGGGTTTCACCGGCGAACAATCCCAAACGAAAACTTCAATACACCTGGGAACTGATCGATATAGGGTCCTCACTTGTCGGCATTAACACCGCTCTTCCGAATAAAATTGTTGCAGAGGCAATCGTAGCGCAACAAATACCTGAATTATCTGGTTACAAAACCCTTCGAAGCGAGGTTAAATATGGGGAAAATTCCAGGATAGATATATTTTTGCAGGACGGAGACCAAGCGGATTGTTATGTGGAGGTGAAAAGCGTGACACTGTCACGGCAAGCTGGAAAAGCAGAATTTCCTGATTCCGTGACATCACGGGGGACAAAACACCTCCAGGAATTATCAAACATGGTTGACCAAGGATATAGAGCAGCCATGTTTTACCTTGTTCAGCGGATGGACTGTTCTATCTTTGATGTAGCATCCGATATTGATCCGGCTTATGCGCAAGCATTCAAAATCGCGCGGGAAAAGGGTGTTGAAGTTTATTGCTATCAGTGCCAAATAAATCCAGAGCAGATTAAAATTGAATCTTCTATCCAAATAGTTGAATGAACTGTAATCCGACTTTTATTATGATTGAGTATCGAGTAAAGAAACATAAAAATCTAAACTAATGCATATGAAATATATAAATAGCAAAGACACCCCGGTCCAGAATACCGGTGCCATCAAATTGCATGGTCCCGAAGGATATGAGGGCATGCGAAAAGCAGGTCTGCTCGCCGCAGAAACCCTGGATATGATCACAGAACATGTCGTTCCCGGCATTTCGACGGAGGAGATTAATACACTCTGTCATGATTTTATTACGGAACGGGGCGGAATCTGTGCCCCTTTGGGGTATAGAGGATTTACCAAATCCGTCTGCACGTCTATCAACCATGTAGTTTGTCATGGTATTCCCGGTCCTAAAAAACTGCAAGAGGGAGACATCGTTAATATTGATGTGACTCCGATTGTTGATGGTTGGCATGGCGATACCAGCCGCATGTATGTCGCTGGAAAACCAAATGTAAAAGCCTCACGTCTGATCGACATCACCTATGAAAGCCTGATGCGGGGAATCGAGGTGGTAAAACCCGGTGCAACGACAGGTGATATTGGTTACGCAATTCAGTCCTATGCAGAAAAGAAACGATGCTCTGTCGTCCGCGATTTTTGCGGCCACGGACTTGGGCAAGTCTTTCATGATGTGCCGAACATTGTTCACTATGGAACACCTGGCGAGGGAACAGAATTGCGGGCGGGGATGATCTTTACCATCGAGCCCATGATTAATCTTGGAAAATGGCAAGTCAAAGTTCTGGAAGATGGCTGGACCGCTGTTACAAAAGATCGATCCCTTTCTGCCCAGTTTGAACATTCCCTTGGCGTAACTGAAACAGGGTATGAAATTTTCACGCTTTCTCCCACAGGATTAAACTGTCCTCCCTATGCCCTCTGATTCTGAACAAGATGAATTGCTGCCAGATCGTGAATCCCTTCAGCCTCAATCGATAAGAGAAAGTGCTGAAGGATTTACGGGAGAAAATGGCATTCGTTCAAAACCTTCAGAGATACAATATGGTTTGGAAGACAAACAGAGCCCCCGAAAAGGTCTGGTAGATGATAAAAAAGGGCACCGTCAAAGGCTTAGAGATAAAATTCTAACGAATGGTGCTTCGTTCCTGGCTGAATATGAACTGTTGGAAGTTCTTCTTTTTGCAGCGTCCCCGAGAGCTGATACGAAACCACTGGCAAAGCGATTGATAAGTGAGTTTGGATCGCTTTCCAATGTCATGAATGCCTCCCCGGAAAGACTCCGCAAAATTGATAATGTTGGAGATGCGGTCGTCGCGACAATAAAAGTTGCGGAACTACTAGGCGAAAGACTCTTGCGATCGAAAATAGAAAAAAA
>JAESPT010000210.1 GCA_016765515.1 Sneathiella sp.
GTCAGACTCGGTTATTTGTCGCCGGTATGTCATTGAAATCAGGGCTGGATACACAAAAAATCAATCGTTTTATTTTTGATAAAAATTCAGAGGCACTCGCGGTAATGTGTAAAGCTGTCGGTTTTGATCGAAACAGTTTTTCTGCGATTTTTCTTCTGACCCGCAAAGGGACAAATAGTAGCGGAGAAAAATTGCAAACCAATCCTGTAGAAATTGAGAATGTTATGAAATTCTTTGACAAATTGTCCGCAGGAAAAGCACGCGCCGTACTGGAGCATTGGAAACTGGATGCAGGTTATACTGCGGCCATAGAGCAACTTGATAGCCAATTAGGAAAACAGCGGGTTTATTTGTAACTCTGAAGAGAAAAATTGTAAGGGCAATGTGCTAAAAGCATATTGGGGGAAAAGATGGCAGAACAATCACTAGGAAGCGTTGTCTCACTGCGAACTGATGTTGAAAGCATCAGTAATCTTGCTGTTCCGACAACTCAAGGCATTGTCAGCAGAGATTTTTTTGACGCCGTCTTTGATCAATCGCAACCCATGTATATGGTCCGCCCTGATGGTACTGTTATCTATGTAAATTCTGGATATACTGATCTTTTCGATCACGGAACCGCTGTAAGCGCCAAAGACAAGATTTTCCCATCTCTTAAATCTGATCATCTGGAAATTGTTAGCAGAATTGCCAAATCCAAGAAGGTGGAGATCAGGCAAGTCTCCTTGGAAACCGGCAGCGGGACGGAATTTTTTCTATCCCGCCATTTTCCAATTTTTGATAACTCGGATAACTTCATTGCAATATGCGGAACCTTTATCAATTCAACACGTCAGGTCAATGCTGAAACCAAATTACGCTTGGAAAAAAGGCGTTTTCTGGACATAACCAGAGCCGCTTCAGACTGGATTTGGGAAACGGATTCTGACGGGAGCATTACGTATGTATCCGACAGGGTCGTACAGGCTGTTGGACTCCCCCCACTCCTGCTGAAAGGCAAGCAGCTTACCAAACTTGGGTCCTTTTCGAAGGATAGCAACGGGGCAAGCAAAGCAGAAAGCGCCATTGCGAAACATATTCCCTTCAGATCCATTCCGATGACGATTGAAGGAACGGACGGGAAATCAAAAATCTTCAACTTAAGCGGTGTTCCAGTCTTTAACGAGAAAGGCCGCTTCGTTGGCTATCGCGGCACAAGTGATGATATTACGGCACGCTTGGAAGCTGAGCATGAGGCCTCTTCCTCTCGCGCAGATCTTGAAAAAGCAATTGCTGAGATTACTCATAAAAATCTGCAGCTTGAAATGACAGCCAAGAAATCAGTTGCCGCAGCCCGCGCAAAAGATGAGTTTCTTGCAACAATGAGTCATGAACTTCGAACACCTCTTAATGCTATTATCGGTTTTGCCGAAGTTATGGGAATGGAAACTTTTGGCCCCTTGACAGGCAAATATAAAGAATATGCTGGGGACATCCTCAATTCTGGAAGGCATCTTCTCAGCCTGATTGAAGATATTCTGGACATCGCAAGAATTGAAAGTGACAAAATCCCGATGGATATTGTCAAAACGTCTTTGAAGGAAATAGTGGAAGACGCCATTATTTTAATTCAAAAACATGCGAATGATAAAAACCTTGATATTGAAGCGACCAAAATCGATCAGGACTTTGACCTGAAAGTTGATCCAACCCGCTGTTTGCAAATTATCGTCAATCTAATGGGGAATGCCGTAAAATTCACTCCCCTTGATGGCAGTATCGGTATAGATACAAAAATCCAAGGGGATGATATTCTTTTGACAATTTGGGATACGGGACCAGGCATTGCTCATTCCGAGCAGGAACGTATTTTTGAAGCCTTCAAACAAGCACATAATGGTATCTATAGCCGCGGTGAAGATGGCGTCGGCCTAGGCCTGACATTGTCCCTAAAATTGGCCCGACTAATGGGCGGCGATATAACAGTCGAAAGTGACCTGGGAAAAGGCGCCAGATTTACCGTAAAGCTCCCTCTCATGCTATGATACCTATTACGTTATAAGATATTTCTGCAATTCTACCGCAAATTTATGTTTTATTAATAAAACGAATTCAGTATTGAATGCCAAAGTTTAATATTGAGTAGGTAGATGATAGTGAGTTCTGATGGACAGCATAACATAAACCAAATACTGAATTTGGTAGAGCTGGCTGAGGACAAGTCTCCAACGCAACGAAATTTCCTTTACCAGAAAATTGGTAATTTCTTGATTGAAGATAGTGAACTCTATTCTTCCGCCGAAAAGGAATTGATGGCGGATATTCTTTGCAGAATTACCAATGACATTGAAAAATCTGTTCGAGCGGAACTCTCCAAAAATATCGCAAAAAAGGAAAACATGCCGCCAGAGCTATTGGGCTTCTTGGCGAATGATGACATTGAAATTGCCTTACCGATCCTTCAGGATTGCGGTGTTTTGGATGAAATCGAACTTGTCAAAATTGTGCGCACACGATCCTCGCAACATCTGTTGGCTATCGCTGCAAGAAATAATATTTCTGAATCAGTATCCAGAGCTCTATGCGATAGCAACAATGAAGAAGTCTGCGTAACCCTTCTCAAAAATCATACGGCGCGGATCCCAGACACTGTTTTGGAAACACTTAGTAGCAAGTCTGAAATTATTATTGCATACCAAAGACCACTTCTTCAGCGCCCCTTCCTCCCTATCCATATAGCTGAAAAGATGTATCGATGGATTTCAGCGGCGCTTAAAGAATATATAATTCACAAATTCGATATTGATCCGGATATCCTGGAACTGAGTGGTAATCAACAAACAGAAACCATTCAATCAATCTCTCAGGAGAAAGATCCTTCCGAAAAACTGGTCGACAAGCTGCATAAAGCAGGAGAGCTATCAAACGGTTTTATGTTAAAATCTCTGCGGCAGGGCGAAATAGATTTATTTGAGCACACATTTGCTAAATTGCTGGAAATGACCCGCGATCAAATTCAGAAAATTCTTTACTCAAAAGATCCCCAATTGCTGGCGGTTGCCTGCCGTGTCCTGGGTCTTGACCGTATCGTTTATTCAACGATTCTGGATCTGACGGCTTCAGTTAATCATGTAGAAACCCCCTTGAGTGACGAACAGAGAGAGAATGTTGTTGGTTTCTACGGCTTGCTAAAATTGGAAGCTGCTGAACGCGCCTTGGGAAATCAGCTATTCATTGACGGCGAAATTAAATACTTTCAGACCAATTGATGCACTCCCTCTTGCAAATTGTGATTTAAAATATACTCTATCCAGATAGGAACTGGCTTGACTGCTGCTAAGCAGCATCTTCTATGTGGATAAATGACCGTGATTGACCCCTTTGGCAGAACCGTAAATTATCTTCGTGTATCCGTCACTGACAGATGTGACTTCCGCTGCAAATATTGCATGGCGGAGAACATGACCTTTTTACCGAAAAAAGATGTGTTAAGTCTTGAAGAGCTGGAGCTGATTACGGCCGCCTTTATTCGAAAAGGCGCCCGAAAAATCCGACTGACTGGTGGGGAACCTTTGGTCAGAAAAGGGATCATGGAGCTTGTTACCAACCTAGGACGATACCTGGATAGTGGTGAGCTTGATGAATTGACCCTGACCACCAATGGTAGTCAGCTTTCCAAATATGCAGCGCAGCTTGTAGATGCCGGTGTAAAACGGCTGAATGTCTCCTTGGACACATTGGATGCAAAGCGATTTCAGGAAATCACCCGCTGGGGGAAACTGGACACGGTTATGAGGGGTCTGGACGCAGCTCAAAACGCCGGATTGAAGATCAAGATCAACACAGTCGCTGTCAGAGGGTTTAATGATTATGAAGTCGATGATCTGATCCGCTGGGCGGGCAGCCGCGACATGGATATTACATTTATTGAAACCATGCCAATGGGTGCTATTGACGAACTCCGATCGGAGAAGTTTTTGCCGCTTTCTGAGCTAAAGGAAAGCATTTCGAAGAACTGGACACTATCTTCGACGGACTACAAAACAGGCGGTCCCTCTGATTATATGAATATTGCTGAGACTGGAAACAGGGTCGGATTTATTACGCCTCTGTCTCATAACTTCTGCGAAAGTTGTAATCGAGTACGGCTCACCTGCACTGGTATGCTGTATATGTGCCTTGGCCAGGAAGACAGTGCAGATTTGAAAAATGTTATCCGCAGTGAGAATGGCATTTTCAAACTGGATGCCGCTATCGATGAAGCAATTGGCCGCAAACCAAAAGGTCATGATTTCATAATTGATCGCAACTCTGATCAAACGCCTGCAGTGTCTCGCCATATGAGTGTCACAGGCGGATAGTGTGATCCAGCACCATCACATGACTGGAATAAGAAGAACGAGACGTGCTTCGCCTTGCCGAAGTCAAAAAAATTCAGGGACATAATGGCAACGAAAAAAATACATTTCACAGCAAGTGAAACAGAGCAAGCCCAAACCGCCCTAAGACGCCTCATTCACCAGTATGGTCAATCCATCATATCACACGCCGATGTTATTGTGGCTCTTGGTGGTGATGGATTTATGCTGGAAAGCATGCACCGCTACATGTCAGCAAACTTGCCTATTTATGGTATGAACCAGGGAACGGTCGGTTTTCTTCTGAACAATTATGAGGAAGATGACTTGCATGAACGGCTCGATGCCGGCCAAATCACCAAACTGCATCCTTTAAAGATGATCGTGCGGGATACAAGTGACCGGATCACCGAAGCTCTAGCCATTAACGAAGTTTCGCTCTTAAGAGAAAGCAGACAAACTGCCAAAATCGAAATTTCGGTTGATGGCCATGTAAAAGTGGACGAGCTGACATGTGACGGTGTACTTGTGGCAACTCCAGCAGGCAGTACTGCTTACAATTTTTCTGCTCATGGACCCATTTTACCCGTAAATGCCGGCGTATTAGCGCTCACCCCGATCAGTGCTTTTCGACCCAGAAGATGGCGCGGGGCCATTCTCCCGCGAGAAGCAAAAATCGACTTTAGGGTATTGGAATCAATAAAACGGCCCGTCAGTGCTGTTGCAGATGCTGTAGAAGTTCGAGATGTCTCATCCGTTTCCATTGAGGAAGCACGGGACATCACGATCAACCTTTTGTTTGATCCCGAGCATAACCTTGAAAAACGCATCCTGGATGAACAATTTACTCAGTAGCGATTTAGAAAATTTCAAATTAGATACAGTCGAAAATAAATAAACTATTTGCGCTCCCTTCCCTTACGTCATGGCTGACCTTTGAGAAATAATCCTCTAATGTCGCCGACAAATAGAATCTGCGAGCTAGTTAATTCAAGTATATGAATGAAGAGGGCGAAAAAATGAGTGATCGTGTCATCGTAACAATTAAGGACGGAATCCAGAAACTGACGATTAATCGTGCGGACAAAAAAAATGCGCTAACTCAGGAAATGTATGCTGTTTTGGCAAACAGCCTCAATACAGCTGAAAAAGATGCCGATATTCGTGTCAGTGTTATCACGGGAACAGCTGACAGCTTTACCAGTGGAAACGACTTGATGGATTTTCTTCAAAACCCTTCGTCAGATGAAGAAAAGCCGGTTATTCAATTTCTACACGCCCTTGCCAATATAAGAAAACCACTTATTGCCGCTGTAAATGGTCTCGCTGTTGGTATCGGGACAACCATGCTCCTGCATTGTGATCTTGTCTATGCATCGGAAGACGCCACCTTTTCACTACCGTTCGTTAATCTTGCCCTTGTCCCTGAAGCCGCGTCAAGTATGCTTCTCCCCAAGATGCTTGGGCATCAACGTGCGGCGGAGCTTTTAATGCTCGGAGACACTTTCACACCGCAGAAAGCACTGGAATTTGGCATCATCAACGAAATTGTTGTGCCTGAAAAACTGGAAGAAACATCAATGGCCGCCGCGGCGAAACTTGCGGCAAAAGCTCCAGAAGCATTACGCCTGACAAAATCCTTGATGAAAGGTGATACCGACCTGGTTCTGAAACAGATGCAGGCGGAAGGTGAAGTATTTGGTACGCGCCTCACCTCGCCTGAAGCCCGGGAAGCCATGCAAGCATTCATGGAACGCAGACTGCCCGATTTCAGTAAATTTTCCTGATATGTCCTGGTCACTACATTAGAGACCTAACCTAACGAGACCCGCCCTAAACAAATCAGGAGGCGGGTTTTGTTTTGTTAAAGAAGACAGTCTTGTTCAGCTGGCTTGCAACGAATTATTTATCACGGATCTCATTGCTATGACAGTTATCTCGCGGCACCTCCCCCCCAACACATAAATTGAATATTCGTTCACCAAACACTCATGATTATTGTGTTTGGGACTTATCATGACATTTACACTGATCTAGTATTTCGATTATTGTTTTAGTCGATATTGTCAGATATTTGTTCTCTTAAAGGCTAATTTACTCCTGTATCCTGAGACATCGCCCAAAGTTTTAGAAATAACTCATTGATAAATTTATTGCATTCCCTTTCTCGCTTTAATTGCACCTTGGTCTTGCCTGATTTGACTGCTCGATTCACCGCAATATATTAGAAGCAGTGATTTAATATTAGTTTCAACATCTTCGAGCTCTGAACTCTTGGATATGGATAATGTTGTTTCAAAAATTGGAAAACCTGCGTTGTCATCCTGTCAGTTTAAAATCAGCAGGGTGTGGGGTACTTATTCGCGAATTGTCGTTGAGGATAATTTATTTGCTCGCTCGTAGTAGCGAAAATAGGCCTTTTGCTGTGTTTTGGACAACAGACTATACGCCAAAAGTATCTTTCATGATCTACAAGCAAGGAAATTGCCATGCCTAAAAACATATCAATCCTTCTAAAGCATTTTCGTATAATTGCGGCCAGCAGCCTAGTTGCCTTGGCTCTTATCACTGTTCCTCCCAACGCTACCGTCACTGTTGCTGCTGAAAGCAATGAGGAAATAGCCTTAAATCTGGCTACTCTTTTAAGGTCTGCACGTGCGGTTATCTCAGATAATCAAAAACTCATCAACGACGCGTCCAAAGGGGATAAGGGCTTGAGTGCTGAATTTGTTGTCGCTAAGGCCAAGGAAAATTTTATGGAAGCGACCGGTAAGAATATTGATGATATTCCGTCCACAGGACTTCAAGGTGAACTCCTAAGCA
>JAESPT010000211.1 GCA_016765515.1 Sneathiella sp.
AATTCCTCAATGACATCTTCATCCCCGTCCTCAATGAGAGCGTCGCTGATCTGTTCACTGATATCATCTCGTTCAGTGACGGCCAGTAAATGTTCCTTACTCCGGGTTGCGATGATATCCATCAGATCCGGTTCCATCAATACTCTGCTTTTAAACAGAAGAGGGCGAGCGATATCAATATCGTCATTTGCGAGGAGAACAATCAGTTCATGGGGGGCTTTGCCTGAAGCGGCAAGTTTGTCCGATAAAGTCCGCCGAACCGACGTTTCAACTTCAGCGACGAGTTTCGTTAAAATGTCTGAGATGTAGGCGCGTTCCTGCTCACTCAGGCGTTCGTCTTGATCCAGGAAAAGGCCACTCATATTTTCAAATAACTCTCTTCGCGCAGTAATACTACTGTCGCGTGAGAGCGTCATTAATTGCTCAAGACTACCTTCTATACTTGCAACCATACAAACCTACTTCTACAGGGATACAGACTGTTCAAACCACTGCAAAAAACGAATCATTTCTTAAAAAAACAGCTCAATGGAACTCTAAATCTCAGATATCCTTATTTCTTTACGGAATCATTAACCTCTAGAAATTCACATTTAATCAACAATATTATCAAATTTGGTAAAGTTATCATGAAAGATTGATTAAAATGTCACAATAAATTACCGCAAACTTTATGAATAAGGCGGGGATCGTCACTAAAAAAAAAGAAATTGTTTGTGAGAGGGGTCTATAGCTAGTGTTAGCTTGCTTGCGAGCCACAAAATATTGAAAATATGCACGAAAGTTGACTGTATACGCTTCATTCACGGTGAAATTTAAAATATTTAATTTAGTTTATTGTCATTTTTGCCTTTGGGCACCGCTGGTGATCCATTTCTGGAAAAATTGACGCAAAAATCGCTTTATCCGCGAAGAATTTCATTTGCTTTACAATTCTTTAAGTTTGTTTGGTCAGATTGTGCGTCGAATAAATATTATTTGCCAATAAGGATAAGGCGGGATTTCCGCTAAAAGGGGATACAGTGACTGAAGATTATCATGAACTGACAAGGTTGATCGAGCGACTGCATCGCCGTTTTCTTGATGTGTTGCGTGCAGAATTGACCTCGATGGACATAACCGACATTAATGCTGTGCAGGCCCTTCTTTTGGCCAATATCGGCGATGAAGAGATCAATGTCCGTGAATTGATGACCCGTGGCTATTATCAGGGTTCCAATGCCTCCTACAATTTGAAGAAATTGGTGGAGATGGACTATCTGGTACAGGAAAAATCAGAAAGAGATCGTCGGTCAACTATGATCAAGCTTTCCGAAAAAGGATTGGATCTTGTCCAGAAGATCGGTCAGTCGGAAGAAAAACAAGCGCAAATGATGCAGCGTGCAAATCCTGCGCCGGATTTGGAAAATACGCGAAAGTCCCTTCGGCAAATAGAGCGGATCTGGACAGACTATACTCAATACGGCACATCCTGATAAACAGCGCGAATTGAAGCAAGGCATCTGTACGTCTCAGCGTATAGAGGCTTGCTTTCGTGCGCTATAAATAACCCTTTACTGGGAAAAAAATGCCTACTGACTGCCTGAATGGCAGGAAAATGTTGCCCACTCGGCATATATTGCCCGGTAAAATATATGGTTAATACATAATTAAAATCAATTAAATCAACATGTTACGTATATTTTTGACTTGGCACATGTTTTGCTGAGTTGTTGTTGGGTTAAAATACCTCAAGCGACACGCTTGGCCTAAGAATAGGAATTACAGTAGCTTTCCGCAATCGGTCTGATCCTTGTAATGGGATTGGTTCGGGGGATGTAACAGGATCGCTTTTCCAACCTTTCGCTTTTGCTTGCACGAGAGATTTGTTCCCATTGGGGCAGGCTGATTTGCATGTCAAATTGCTTTTTGCTGGCGTTAATGTTATTGTTTGCTCAGGAAAAATGCTAATAGGATGTGTAGAAAATCGGTTTGATTTGAGCATCGTATCTATCAAGTGTTTACGAGTTGGTAACAATTTGAATTGTATAGTGATGCGATTAGGAAAGGAAAAGGAGTTGCGATTATGGACGTAACCCCATTTACAAACGCAAGTGTGGATTTGCCGGATTATAAATCTGGAACTACGTCAGCGGTTCCCAAAGGTGATACCAGTGTAGATGAAGGTGTCGTATCAAAAGATACTGAGACCGCTATTCAGACTGAGGATCCCGTACGGCGCGCCGAGCAGGCTATTGGTGCCTTCTTTGAAGATGAGGCCACGCCAGCAGGACGTTTTACCATTGATAAAGACGGTGATACTGGTCGTTTTGTTTATCGGTTGATTAATTCTGATACTGGTGAAGTATTGAAGCAGTTTCCGGGCGACTATGTCCTGAAACGAATTGCGTATTACCGTGACCTGGAAGGGCTTGCGGTCGATAGCAAAATATAAAAACTGGATAGCGTTAGCTATCCAGCTCTTGCTTTGCTTGTCTGCTGAGCTTTTTGCCAAGCGAGCTAAATCTTTTGATAAATTTTCATACAACTTCGTTGAGCGCAATGGCGCCTCCCAGAGTCTGATTATTCCGTGAAGACAAAGAGGAGGAGATGGCCGCATGTGCTGTATATGTTTGCGGCGGAGCCTTCCTTTTGGCGACTTCTTCGGCAACTGATTTTACCAGACCTTCTGTTACTGTTTTAACTGTCGACAATTTTCTGAAATGTGCATCAAGGGCTTCGTAAAAAAGCTCGCTGGTCTCTTTCAGCCGGTTGATCTCTGCTTGTGGAAACCGTTTATATCTCTCCGGATTTGCCTTTATAAGGACCATTTGTTGATTGTAAATGGCGACAAGGCGTGATTTTTCTGCCTGATGCTCCGTCATCGCTTTTGGGTTTTTGAGTGTCATCAACTCATTCTCGAAATCCAGGATTTGACATAGCCGATCGATTTTGTCAGAGAGCTGGGCCGGAGTAAGCAGGACAGGGGCGTTAAGTTCTGGATGGGGCATGATTATATCTCCTGTAGAGCGAGCATTTCACGGTATACGACGTCTGCAATGCCGACGCCGCCCTGTCTGCTCATGGACTTTGAGTATTCGTCATTTAGCATGGAGCGGAATATTTTTTCAGACTCTCCACCGCCAAATGTATCATTTGTTTCAACGCCAGCCGACATGCTGTTCAGAAACTGGCTGAGGAAAAAGGCTTCAAATTCTTCTGCGGCAGCACGAACCTTGTCTGGTGATTGGGGGCCGCTTTTTCCTTGTGTTGTTTGGTTTTGAACAAGAAAATTGCCGGATGTGTTGTTTATGTCAGTCATTACATTAACTCGATTTCTGCTTGCAAGGCCCCTGCAGCTTTGATTGCCTGAAGAA
>JAESPT010000212.1 GCA_016765515.1 Sneathiella sp.
CCTCAACCGACAGTTTATAACGGTTACAGGCTTCGTCGAGGCTGATCAGACCGCCTCGTACAGCAGCGACAACTTCTGCTTTACGGCGTATGACCCATCGGGTTGTATTTCTTGGGGGTAAATCATCGACTGTCATGGGCTTGCCATCCAATCCGATGATGTGACTAATTTTAAGATCGGTATGCGACTGCATTCTGTCTGTACCTTGTTCCAAACTAAACTACTAACTTGGTGCCGATGGTACTAGTGCCGCTTTAACAAACCGCTAAAGAGATTGGTTAATTTTGTATTTCACGGCCAAAAAAGCGATTTGGCCGTGAAATAATGTGCTTATTCGCTATGTCTTATATTATCGTTTTATCCTGATAAGCTCCTCCAGCATTTCATCTGCCGTCGTGATAATTTTACTGGCGGCGGAATAGGATCGCTGGGTGACGATCATTCTTGTAAACTCCTCCGCTATATCAACGGTTGAGGCTTCTGTGGCCGAGGATAAGACTTTACCGGCGCCGCCAAGGGTCGCCTCCCGCAACGTGAAAACACCAGACTCCGGCGAAACTCCATAGGCATTGCCATCTTCATTGATCAACTCATTCGGATTGGGAAAGGTTGCCAAGGGGATTTTGAAAATGTCTTTTGATGTTCCGTTATCAAATTGGGCAATCACAACCCCTTCTTCACTGATAAACACAGATTTAAAGGAGCCGAACAAGGCGCCATTGACTTCAGAAGAGACTAGTTCTGAATTGCCGGCGAAATGTGTTATCCCGTCGGTTTGATTGTCCGTGCCATAGTCCAGAGCCACAGTTTGCGGTGTACCAATGCCCAATGAGGCGGCCCACTGAAGGTCAAAGGACGTTGGGAGTGTTGTATTCCCCGTGTCTAGGGATCCATCGGTGTTAAAGGCAAGGATCCCCAAGCCACCATTACCGACGGTGATTGCATCGTCAGTACCGTCACCATCCAAATCGGCGGTAATTTCAACAGACCACTCATTAGGTGCTGCCGCCGTTCCGGTTTTCACAAAACTAAACGTGACTCCATGGGCTTCCCCGGCGCTATCAATAACCTGGAATGAACGGACAAAATCCGCGGTGATGGTACCGGCAAGCATATCTCCTGCGACGTAAGCAAGTTCAGGCGTCTCTGACTTGGATAAGTTTATATTTAGATCCATGGCTGAAGTCGGTTCCGCGTTACCAGTCAGACCTGAAACATTGACCGGGCTAAGGGCTGTGAGATCCGACTGATTGGACGGGATATTACCGTTGACATCAATTTCCCAGCCTTGCAGATAATAGCCTTGCGCATTTCTGAGGTTCCCTTCGGCATCGGGTTCAAACGTTCCGGCTCTGGTAAAGAAGTAGTTGCCGCCGGTCTGGCTTGGATCAGCCAGCGTGTGGACAACAAAGAACCCATCACCGGCGATGGCCATATTTGTGTCTGTGGTGGAGGCGGTGATTAGCCCTTGCTTGTCTACTTGCGCGGTTGGGTGAACAACAACACCGCCTGGCGAATAGGTTGTGCCTGTCGTACTTTCTGTGACCAGAGTTGAAAACACTGCTTTGGTATCTTTAAAACCAACGGTGTTTACGTTTGAAATATTATCCGCGATCATTCCCATAGACATTGACTGGGCAGCCAATCCGGAAACACCTGAAAACATTGCGGCTGTAAGACTCATAATAATACTCCTTTTATACACGGTTCGCTTGAGGCAAGCGATATCGGATTAGTTGGCCGCATTATGCGGCGGCGTCAGTTGCTTCGGTGATTTCCACCGAAATAATATTTGCCAGGCCAATGGGAAGGCCGTTCACCATAAGAACAGGGATGCCATTGACCGTTTCGGCGCTTTGGGCCAGGCCCTTAAAGTTATGAGTAACGTTAACGTCACTACCGCCTTCTGTGGTTGCCGTGACTACAAGATAATAAGCACCTTCCGGTGCGGTGCCGCCGCCGGTTGTTGTGCCATCCCATGTAAAGGTTTGCTCGCCAGCAGAGACGGTATCTTCAGCGTCAATGTTGTAAACCCTGTTGCCGCGATCATCATATATCTCGTATTTTACATTATCTGCGGACGAACCAAATTCCATATTCCAGGTCGCCTCACCGTCTTCCAGCCCTGCAATATTGAGGTTTGAACCAATGGTCTTGCCTAAATAATTGATCAGAATGGTCGCTTCATTATTTTGCTGACTAATCGACTGCAATTGAATCAGCGCTTCCAGGTTCTGGTTGGTCGCGATGGACTGTTCAACTTGGGTGAAGTTGACTAATTGATTGGTAAACTCAGTTGAATCCGTTGGGCTCAAAGGATCCTGATTTTGCAGCTGCGTTGTCAGCAACGTCAGAAAATCATCAAAATCATCAGACAGCTTGCTTGAGGATTGACTCGCAGCAGAGTCTTCCGGGAAATATTGGGCATTGGCTTGATCAATGGTTGTCATTGTGTCGTTTCCCTCTGTTTCATGTCAAAGGCTCCTTTGTCAAACTTGAATATCAAGATTACTTGTGGACGATTGTTTGTAGGCTTGCAGGGGCAGCGGAGAGGGGATGTCCTCTATACTGTCTTCATCCATCGGATTATTGGAACTGGAGTTTGCAGATTTAGATCTATCCTCACCATTATTCTGTTGGTTCAGACTGAAATTCAGGCTGTCAGAGTCCGTTTCAAATCCGGCATCTTTCAGCGCTTGCTCCAGAAGTTTGGAATCCTGTTTCAGCAAATCGAGACTCTCTTGTTTATCCGCTGAAATCACGGCCATGACCCGGCCGTCGTGACTAAGTTCCAGTTGGATGTCAACACGACCGAGGTCTGCAGGATGAAGCTGGATCTTGATTTTATTTGCGCCGTCCTTGATGGCTGCTGTCATCTGCGTTGATACTTGTTCCGCGGGACTTCCTGCCTGAGTTGATACTCGGGCGGCCATGTTGGCCTGACTGGCTGAATTTGAAGAACTTGCTTCAACGCCGGGGATCGCCGCTCCCTGGATTGTCGAATTACCACTTAATGATGGGTCGGTTGAGGCCTGTTGCGCAACGGGGGCTGGAGTGCTCGCCACCGGCTGCAAGGAAAAAGGTATTTCTGCCTGCTGGGTCGCTTCAGTTACTGTACTCATCGCTGTCGTCGAGGCCATCTGCGCTGATACTGGAGATGTCTTCGTTGCAACGGTCATCTGATCACTGAGCAAGGAGGATGCGTTACTCGATGTTCCTTTATTAGCCGTTGCCACCATCGAGATTTTACCTTTTGTATCGCGCAGCATTTCAGAAATTTTGCTGGAAAGAACATCCTTTTCCGACATGCTGGCTGCCTCTTCAGCTCTAAGGGTTTCAAGAACATTGCCTTGAGCGCCTTTTGATATTTTGGTTGGCACTTTGGCTTGCGGATCCGCTACA
>JAESPT010000213.1 GCA_016765515.1 Sneathiella sp.
ACCCGAATGCACACATCCACATCTGATATATTGGGGTCGACCAGATCAATTGACGCATCCACACGAACACGAATATGCGGATATTGTTCATTAAAACTCTTGAGTCGCCAAACCAGCCATTTGCCGGCGAAGACAGGTGCCACGGACACAGTAAGCACATTTTCCTCTCGCGTCTCTGTCAGCGCCACGGCTGCGGAAAGTTCCGCCATACCGCTTGACAAGCGACGGATCACCTCCGCTCCCATTGTTGTTGCCGTCAGCCCTTTGGGGCGGCGTTCAAACAGGAGACAGCCCAACTGCTGTTCGGTTTTCTGAACCTGCTGGCTGACCGCCCCCGGGGTCACGCCAAGTTCCTCAGCCGCCAGACGCAGGGTCCCAAGACGTCCCACCGCCTCAATCGCCCGCAAACCTGCCAACTGTACCTTGTTCAAATTATTCATATAGTTTTTCTATATAGTACTTCACAAATAATCGATAAAAATTCACTGAATATTCGATTACTATATAGAAATGCTAAATAATAGATACTTCACAATAGAATGCATTCATCGGTTTTTACGCCGTCTTCGCTCGCCAGAAGACCACGAAGATGCTCCCTACTGGCGCGACCCGCTTACGCATCCGGACTTGCAAAAGATGACCCAAAACCAACTCGCCGATCTGCCCTTTGATCCCTTGACGATCGATAAGGAATAACTACCGTTGGTTATTCAAACACAGGAATTTCAACAGGCACTTTATGACAATGAAAAATATTACGCTGCGCATCTTTGCCGAAACAGATGCGGCTGATGTCAGAGACTTGTTTATCAAGACCAATCGTCTTCTGGCGCCGCCTCATTTGAAAAACCGGTTTGAAGACTACATTACCGTCTCCCTGACAAAGGAAATCGGCAGAATTTCTGATTATTACGCAGAAAAACAAGGCAACTTCTGGGTTGCAACATGTGATACCGATCTTGTTGGTATGTTTGGATTGGAACCCTCGGGCGCAAATTCGATGGAGCTTCGTCGCATGTATGTGAACCGTGATTGGCGGCGGCAAGGCATCGCTCAAAAAATGCTTCAATTTGCAGAAGACACTTGCCGGTCTGCGGGCATCCGTCGCCTCGATTTAAGCACTTCAGAGCTTCAAGGTGAGGCGTTATCCTTCTATCGAAACGCTGGATATGATCCTGAGCAGGAAGTTATCGCCGATCAGCCCAGCAATAAAACCATTGGCGGCGGTATTCGCCGGTTTTACTTCAAGAAAATGCTGTAATTGGCGAGATCTAATTGCTGCCTCTATAACTGCCAGAAATGATGGCGGATGACGACTTTAACCTGAGCGGGAGGGAGACCCATATCCTCGCGAAGATGAGCGGGCACATAGTCGCTCTGAGGCGCAGCTAAAACACGCTTAAAGAGAGGAATAAGTTTCTTCAGGCGAAGTGAGATCAACGCATAACGCTGGGAAACTCGCCCATTATGAAAACGAATACCCTCACAGGAAACGGGCATTGGCAAGGATGTCATAAGTTTGTCTTTCATCGTAATCACCCTCAATTCACAGCCTAATAAGAAAGTTATTCTTTAACATATGGCAATATGGTATAAGGAAACCACTCATATAATCTTATTCATATCGTTAGATTTTCTTATGTCTGATACTTCACCCACCTGGCTCCCGTCGCTTAATGCATTGAGAGCTTTTGAGACGGTTGCCCGGCATATGAGTTTTCAAAAAGCAGCTGAGGAATTAAACGTGACCTCTGCAGCTGTGCAGCAACTGGTCCGAGGATTGGAAAGCACCCTGAATACATCGCTTGTGATCCGGGACGGACGCCATTTATCTCTGACGAAACGCGGAAAAATAGCGACGTCAGATCTTACTGAGTCCTTTGAGGGTCTTAATCGCGCCGTCGGAAAAATCCGCCATTTCAATGATCGACAACAATTGCGGATCTCCGCCGAACCGTCTTTTGCCACAGTTTGGCTGGCTGATCGGCTGCGCGGATTTCAGGAACTCTATAAGGATATCGATGTTCTCATTGAATCGAGCAATCGCCTGGTCGATCTGCGCAACCAGGAAGCCGACATTGCCATTCGGTATCGATCTACTCCCGATGACGAATTTCAATATCATCGCCTATTCGAAGATGAAACCGTCGCTGTTTGCAGCCCCCACCGGCTTCAAGGAAAAACCTTACCGCTACAATCTGAGGACCTATTGTCCATCCCTCTCATTCATTATGAATGGCCCTATAGTGTGTCCCTACAATTGGTTTGGCGAGAATGGATCGAAAAAATGGGTTTTGACATTGATATCGTTGATAAAGGATTGCGTTTCACCGATTACACCATGGCAATACAGTCCGCTATCGCAGGTATTGGTATCGCCCTGGTGAGTCGCCCTCTGATAACCAAAGCTCTGGATACCGGGCTTTTGGTGGAGGCTTTTGAAAACGGTATTGTTACAAAATGCGGCTATGACGTGGTGATCGCAAAGGGGTCGGAGAAGAAACACGGCATTAGAGAATTCACCGACTGGATTGTGGCGGAGGCAAAATTGTAAGGGTTTTGCATTTGCCTTGAACAAAAATCGGATCCCGATACACTGCGCATCAACACCCCTGTCTTCTTGATACCTTTGTTTCCATATTACTCCTTGATACGGTAAGGAGCCGTTATGCCGCTTAGTCTTCTCAATTCCATTGTCGGTCCGGTGATGCGCGGGCCAAGCAGCTCCCATGCAGCGGCACCATTTTTTATCGGCACCTGCTGTCGTCAGCTTTCCTGCGGCTTTGGCGAGAAACTTTACCAGGCAACAATTATTTTCGATCCAACGGGAACTTTCGCTCCGGTTTATCAAAATCAGGGGTCAGACCAGGGATTTGCCGCCGGACTCTCCGGCATCGCCATGACGGACAAGAATTACCGCGATATCCTTCCGGCCTGTCTTGCAGGGGAAAACTTCCAGCTGACCTTTGAGGTCGCCGCCCTGGAACAGATGACCCATCCCAACCGGGTGGATTTGTTTTTACAGATGAAAGAGACTGATGGCACCAATCGGACCGATCATTACAAAGCCATTTCCACCGGCGGCGGCATGTTCGAGATTTTCGAGCTTAATGGCACCCCTCTCCTCATTTGTGGGGACACCGCCCTCATCCTTGTAAAAGGCGATATTCAACACAGTGCCCTACCGGTTGAGGGTCAATTAATCCTCGCCGAGAAAGACGGCTATCATCAGATTATTGCCCCAAAAACGTCGGACGTTGAGCTCTTAAGAGAATGGAAACATCATTCACATCTGGAAGAGATCCGTTTTTGCCAGGCGACACAGTATAGCGCGGCCACACCGCTTCCGCCGCTCACATCCACAGAAGTTGTCCTGACACTTTCGCAAGAGCATGGAGATCTTGCAAAGGCTGCCCTGTGGTATGAGGCCAACCTGCTTGAGATCAGCATTGATGAAGCCAAATCCTATTTTTTAGATCGCGCTGCCCGTATGCTGCAGTCTGTGGAAGAAGGCTTGTCCTCGCAAAATGACAATCAGCGAATGAAATATATGCCGGCTACGGCAAGTAAAGTACACCAAGCCAATCTACCGCCCTCTCTGGGCGGAGAGTTGTTGCAAACCGCCATCGCCGGGGCTATTGCCGTCATGGAGCGCAACGCGGTCCGCGGCATTGTCGCAGCGGCCCCGACTGCCGGGTCTGCCGGCATAGTCCCTGGTTGTCTGTATGGTTTGAAGAAGGTTGGGTTTTCAGAAGATGAGCTGGCAGACGCCCTTGCTGTCATGGCGTTGATCGGCACAGTCTACGGCGAGCGGGCGACATTTGCCGCTGAATGTGGTGGCTGTCAGGTGGAAACCGGCGCGGCAGCGGCCATGGCGGCGGG
>JAESPT010000214.1 GCA_016765515.1 Sneathiella sp.
AACAACATCCCCCCGGCGACGACAGGAGCGATAGAGGCGGTGTCTGAAAGTTCAATTTTCCCCAGAATTTTGCCGTCATAGGGAGAAACAGACACCGCAATACCGTAATTGGAGACCAAAATCAAACGATCACTTGCCAAAACAGGTCCTGACCAGACAATTAAGCCGGTTTTTTCCTTCGGATCCTCAAATTTTCCCAAGGATTTCACCCAGCGGATCAATCCATTTTTCCGGGAGAGGCAAACCAGCTCCCCGTCTGTGGTGATCACATAGATAAAATCACCGGCAATCCAGGGGGTTTGCAGAGTTGATATCTCCCGGTCCCATTTGCGGTTCCCTGTGCGCAGATCTATGCCCACCATATGGCCTGAATAACTGGCCGCAAAAACCATCCCTCGGTCAACAATCGGGAAGCCGTTGATATCGGCTAATGACGTGAGAGAACTGAAACTTCTTTTCCGTTTCAGCTGATCACTCCAGGCTTGTTGCCCATTGTCCGCCCGCAGTGCATACAGCTCTCCTGATGGGAATGGGACAATTACCGTTCCATTTTCAACGGCGGGACTCGCTGCCCCGAGAAGGCCCGTGGTCTCGACGCCGCCTTCAAAATCCCATTCAATCTCACCGGTTTTTACGTTAAGCGCAAAAACCCGGCTGTCGTAGGTAACAACAAAGACATGTTTTTCAGCGATGGTGGGTGCCGCGCGGATCGGCACTCCTAGACCGGTTTTCCAGTACATGCCCCCTGTCGCCGGATCCAGGGAAAACACTTCGCCGTATGATGTCGTAGCAAATAAGCGACCATATTCAGCAGAAAGGCCGCCGCCGACAGTACCGCTTTCTTCTTCTTTAGGTGTCAGATTCACAGCCCAAAGTTTCGTTCCATCTTGCTGATCAAACGCGCGGACACGACTTTCGCTATCCATGGCAAAAACGCGGCCATCAGCAATAACCGGCGGAGAGGCCAAACGATTCTCATCATCAGAGCCCTCGCCGATACTGACGCGCCAAACCTCAGAGAGATCCTCTCCAAGGGAAAGATGGTGCATCACATGATTGGCGGTCCCGCCAGCTTGCGGCCAGTTTTGATTCACATAGGGCGCGGGCAGCCGAACGGTAATATCAGCAAGACCTTCGTCCGGTTCCAGCGATTTCTCCAAGGCAAGGATTGATATCCTCTCCCCCGGAAGCGGCGGTGCCTCCGCCTCGCCAAACCAGTCAGGAAGCGCTGCACATCCGGCAAGACCTGCAACAAGCCCACCAACGACAGCCAATTTTTTGAAACCTGAGACTGTTTTTTTCAAGTCACGCCCCACTTTTGTTATTCCTCACCAGAGATGCTGGTTTATTTGTTTTTCAGAGCAGCCAAAAGTTGCTGTGCCCGTGCTTTAACGCCTTGCGGTGCCGTGGCATCCTGCCCAAGTTCCGTCAGTTGCAGACGCGCGTCTTCAATCTTGCCATCTTTCAGATCGCTAAGAGCCAAAAGTTCTTTTGCCGAGGCTGCCCAGATGGTGCCTGCGTTTTCAAGGCCGCTCACCCGTTTCCGCACGTCATCGGTTGACCCGTTGTTAATCAGGTAATATCCAGCCAAGATACCGGCTATTGAGGAAAATTCCTTGCCGATGTCAGTATTTGCCGCAAGAGCATCATAAATCTCAATAGCCTCGCTCCCATTTCCTGCAGAAATGAGCGCATTGGCCTGACGTAATCTTGCAAGAGCCTGATATCCTTCGCTCCCACTATCTGCAAGGGATGCAAACGCGGCAGATGCCTGGTCAAATTTTTTCTCGGAGGCAAAAGCGACAGCTTCTTCAAATTGTTTGCCCTGAGCCTGGGATTCGCTCAGTGAATAACTTTTCCAACCAACAACAGCCGCGGTAACCGCAACCAAGAGAACAGACGCACCTATAACGTATCTTCCGTACTTGTTCCACAACTCGACGGACTTGTCTTTACGGACATCTTCGTCCACTTCGCTAAAAATATCGGACACAAATAACTCCAGTATCGCTTGAATTGGTGTGCTAAATTAAACTGCCTGCGATGGGAAGGCAATTGCTGTTCTATGTAAAGCCAAAAAATATGACAAAAGATTGGCAACTGCCCATAATCTCTCAGAAAATGAAGGATGGAATCACCCTCACCGAGAATTTAAAGGATAGAAAAGTGAGTGAATTTCAAATTTTACAGCTCGTCGCCCTGATAATGGTCGCTGGATTAGTCCTGCCCGGCTTCCTCTATTATACTAAAAAGGCAAAGAAAGGAGCGATTCTACGCAATATTGCTATCTGGTTGGTTTTCGCAATCGTCGCCGCAATTGCATATCGGGTGATGGATCCAGTCTCTTAAGGCCATTGTAAGTGCTTTGATCTCGCCATTCGGTCAATAATTTAAGAAGTAGGCGCGACAAATTTCGTCCGAGGCACTTTTCCTGGGCGTGCATAAGATTTTCAGGACCAACAAAACTTTCTATCGGAAAGCCCGCCTAAGGCCTCTTCAATCCTCGCGGTGTCAACTCACATGCTTCAGATGGGATTCCTCTATTTTCTCGCAAGGCGCCGATAACAGCGTCCTTTAAAATTCATCCATTTATCTGAACGGCGCACCATCCGATGGTTACAAATAATACGTCCTTGACATCGTTATGGGTAGATTATCCCTCTCACAATCGCACTCGCTACCCTAGCAAATCTGCGTCAGATACCGATAACAAAGCAGGAATAACCAACAAGGATAATATGGCATAAAACAACATTAAATTCAAGATCTCTAATGGCAAAAAGTTACATATTTCAAGACTTTTTTGTAACAATCGTTCTTTACCGAATTTTCATCCCTTTATTCTATGGTATGCAAATGTTGAATTTTGGGCTGAGAGTAAATTATGGCCAACACGTATTTAAGTGACCAAAAACACGCGCTAGCAAAAAACCTTATTGAAACCATTGGGTTACAACGGGCTTTACATGCAGCAAAGCAATATGGCTGGCACGATATTGCCACTGAAATATCTGAAAAAATTGACCGGGACTCAAGAGGGACACACGGGCACTAGAATACCCTATTTTTATCCGTAACCCAGCAGAATGCTTACAAACCTGCCAGGTGCCAGCGTAAACGCTCCCGCAATGATAGCACCAGCGTAAGTCCCCATCATAAATCGCGCATGCGTTTTTCGCTTACCGCGCTTAATTGCCCATATGGCAATACAAAAAGAAATCACCGTCAACACAGACAGAATATGAAGGGGGCTGAATTTCCCATCATACAGATCACGCAACCAAATGGATGACAGAGCCGTAATACTCATAAGCCCAACCAAGACTCACCCGATAAACCGGTGCCGAGTGGTCCCCTTTTCAAAGATACGATTAATTCCCCCTAAACTAAGGGCGATGATCACTGCGATCAGATGTATCCAGACCAATTATTCCCACTCAATTGTTCCGGGAGGTTTAGATGTCGTGTCATAAACAACCCGGTTAATACCCTGAACTTCATTGATAATCCGCGTAGAAACACGCCCAAGGAACTCATGCTCAAACGGATAGTAATCCGCCGTCATGCCATCCGTTGACGTAACAGCCCGAAGCGCACAGACATACTCATAGGTCCGGTTGTCCCCCATCACGCCCACTGTTCGAACAGGAAGAAGAACGGCAAAAGCCTGCCATATCTTGTTATATAGACCGGATTTGCGAATTTCGTCCAGATAGATGACGTCCGCTTTACGCAAAATATCCAAACGGTCGCGGGTTATTTCACCGGGAACACGGATAGCAAGGCCGGGTCCCGGGAACGGATGGCGATCCACCAAATCAGGGGACATTCCCAGCTCACGCCCAAGATCACGCACTTCGTCTTTGAAGAGTTCCCGGAAGGGTTCCAGCAGTTTCAGATTCATTCGATCCGGCAAACCACCCACATTATGATGGGATTTAATGGTGACACTCGGTCCGCCAGCGAATGAAACAGATTCGATAACATCCGGATACAATGTTCCTTGCGCCAGGAATTCAGCGCCGCCAATTTTTTTAGCCTCTTCATCAAAAACTTCAATAAAGATCCGACCGATTGTCTTACGCTTAACTTCCGGATCGTCAACACCCTCCAACGCATCCAAAAACAGATTGGACGCATCACGATGAATAAGCGGGATATTATATTTGTCCCGGAAAAGGCTGACAACCTGTTCAGATTCTCCGGTGCGCATCAATCCGTTATCAACATAGACACACGTGAGCTGATCACCGATTGCTTCATGGATAAGGACAGCGGCAACAGAACTGTCAACGCCGCCAGAAAGACCACAAATAACTTTGGCTGTGCCTACTTGCCTGCGAATGGTGTCGATGGCCTGTTCTTTAAAGGCAGCCATTGTCCAATCACCTTCAAGTCCACAAATCTTGTGAACAAAATTAGACAGCAGTTTAGCGCCGCTCAACGTATGTACGACTTCAGGGTGGAATTGTACGCCATAGAATTTTTTATTTTCATTGGCGATAATTGCGTAAGGCGCCCCTTTTGAGGTCGCAACTGTCTCAAAACCGTCCGGAATCCTGGTTACCGTATCACCGTGGCTCATCCAGACCTGGTCTTCAGCACCAATTTCCCAAACACCGTCAAAAAGAGCACACTCTTTTTTCACGGTCAGCATTGCTCGGCCAAACTCCCGATGATCAGGCGCTTCAACTTTACCGCCAAGTTGTGCGCACATGGCTGTTGACCATAGCAGATCCCCAGAACCGGAATGCCCATCTTGAACACCTGCTCAGGGGCTCGCGGGGTTTCATCTCCGATAACCGATGCAGGACCACCTGAGAGGATAATTCCGCTGGGCTCAAAATCTTCGAGCTTTTCGGCTGCTTTGTTGAAAGGAACGATTTCGCTGTAGACCCCGGCTTCGCGGACCCGGCGCGCGATTAGCTGGGTGACCTGACTTCCAAAGTCAATGATCAAAATACTGTTTTTCATAGCCGGTGTTTAACGACAGTTTCCACTATTGTCCAGTAGCTTTCTGGGCTTATTTTCCGGTAAAATAATTTCCAATCAATAATTCGTTATTCAAGCATATTTATATATTAGTGACTTTACTCACTGATCCGACACCGCTATTAGTGATGATCGTCACATTAACAAGATGACCCTAGGTAATTTGTCCAAATTTGATAATTGATTGCCTGAATGAATAAATGAGTAGCGTATTTTGGCGTATATAAATTCTGAATTGATTGAACTGCTGATAATAGGAGTTTTCCCGGCAGCCCTCCTCTATTTCTTCAAAGAAATATTACCGCGAGAAAGTGGTATGCGCATGATGACGTATGGCCTTCTCTTTGTCACGATAGGTGTGGCGATAAATTACCTGATCCACACCCCCCTGAGATCAGAATTTTCAGCTCTTTTTGGTGAAGAGAATCTCAATTTCATAAGGCCACTTTTCTATATTCCTGGCGGTATCATTACTTTTATCGGAGTTACAAAGTGGTTTCGCCGTATCATTGATTTTCAAGCAGAAATCAGACTTCGGAAAAACGCTGAACGATTAGCGAGTGAGAAGAATGAACTTATTGAACAGGTTCTGGAAAGTTCGACCCAAGGTATTTTGCTCATCGACAAAAATCTGGTCATTCAGCTGACGAACAGGCGTTTTCTTGACTTGCTCGATCTCCCTGAGAAATTTGGCCGGCCGGGAACTCCCTACAAAGATCCTATCAAATATCTGACCAAACGCGGTGAATATGGCGATGGTCAGTTTGAGCAAGTTTACTCCGACTGGGTAAACTTGATGCAAAAAAGTGAATTCTTGCATTTTCAACGATCCCGTCCCAACGGCACAATTTTAGACATCGAATCCAGATGGATTCCTGGTATGGGCCAATTATGTACATTCACAGATGTAACAAAACAGTCATACGCGGAACTGGAGCTGACTAAAAGTAAAGAGAAGTTTCGTGATTTTTCCGAATCTGCATCGGATTGGATGTGGGAAATAGACGAGAAATTGGCCCTCACCTATATTTCGGAGCTCGGCATTAAACTATCTGGGTATGATTATGAAGAACTGCTTCAGAAACCTCCTCTAAAAACCCTGTCAGCCGTCGAAGACGCTAATTGGGAAAAAGCGTTGGTCAATTTCTCAGAACGTGGCCCGTTTAAAGATTTTCATTGTGCCTACCAGCACCCAGACGATACAAAACTCTTCATTTCAGTTTCTGGAAAACCTTTCTTTGACAGCAGTAATGTTTTTAAGGGCTATCGGGGAGTAGGCCGGGATATTACCGCGAGAAAACTTGTTGAGGAACAACTCCAGCAATCCCAAAAAATGGAAGCAATTGGTCGACTGACAGGCGGAATTGCTCATGATTTCAATAATTTGCTGGCAATTATTCTTGGAAACGCCGAATTGCTCAAGGAGAAATCTGAAGAAAATCAGGATGACGCTTTACCAGTTCTGAAGATAATCGAAAAGACAGCCTTGCGCGGTGCCGAGCTCACGCAGCAACTTCTTTCATTTTCACGTAAACAGCGCCTACAACCTTCCTCTATCGACTTGATCGAAGGTATGTCAGATATCATTGCTTTGATCGGACGTAGTTTGGGCGAAGATATCCATATTGAAGTTAACCATACAGAAGGGCTGTGGAATGTCCTTACAGATCTGGGGCAACTTGAAAATGCTATATTGAACCTTGCTAATAATGCCCGCGATGCCATGCCGAACGGCGGCACTCTTACAATAACAACCGAAAACCATCATCAGAAACGTTTGGGTCTCAAAAATCATAACGGACTGCCTGCTGGTGAATATGTGAGTCTAACTGTTGCCGATACAGGGTGCGGCATGACAAAGAAAACCATCGAAAATATGTTTGAGCCCTTTTTCACCACTAAGGATGTTGGCAAAGGAACAGGACTTGGGCTCAGTATGGTCTTCGGGTTTGCTAAACAGTCCAATGGTCATGTCTCTGTTAAAAGTCAACCTGGTTCAGGAACCACTGTGAAACTGCTTCTCCCCCGTGCGTTGGATCGGTTAAAAAAGACAGCTTAAATTGGTGATTTGAGAAACAACAATTTTAGACTTTGTTTGATTTTTTTGATGCTCAGCTAAACTGCAAAGCGTATAGATCTAATTTCCAAAAAATACGATACTGTCGGCGAACTCTGCAAACCAAAAAGGTATAAGAGAAAAACGTCGACAAACTCAAAGTTGAGAGGCTTAATTGTGTGATAGATTATTAAATTTGTTGGTACATGAAATGAGTTCAAAGTGGCTTATCTAAATTCAGAGTTATTGGAACTCATAATTATTGCCACTTTCGCTGTCGCAATTTTCTATTATTTTTGGGAAACACTACCCAGTGAGCGTAGTTTAAATTGTATTGCGTGGGGCATTACAATTATGACCGTCGGTGTCGCAATACATTATGTTTCAAGCACCCCATTAAAATCTCTGCTCATCAGCATTGTCGATGAAGAATATCTGGGAATTTTTCGGCCCGGTTTTTATATTCTCGGCGGCATATTATCCTTATTGGTATCCCTGGGTGGTTCGCAAAAGTGGTGACCTTCCATGAAGAAATAAATTTAAGAAAAAAAGCACAGA